>CABRZL010000151.1 GCA_902475435.1 uncultured Eubacteriales bacterium
ATCCCATGCCAGTATTGATGATCGGCACCACATGATTATAGTTGTAAATACCGCCCCACGCCGCATTCATCAGATTGGCCTTTCCATTTTCATCATAGGTGCCGATCATCAATACTGGCATGGGATACATCCATGTTTTCTGTCCAAAATTTTTTCTCATCACAAATCATCCTTTCATTTCTCTTAATGCCCGCCGAACACCAACAGTTCCATAGTATTCAGCTTTTCATCAATCACAGCAATTTCATCCTGACTCAAACAGATATTTGCCGCTTCAAAGTTCTCTTTCAGGCGTTCTGGTTTCCGGCTGCCGGGAATCGGCACGATAAAAGGCTTTTTACACAGCATCCACGCCAGAGAGATTTGTCCCGGCGTCGCATTCTTTTCTGCAGCCATATCACGCAGCATCTGGAGCAGCTCCCGGCTCTTTTCAAAACCTTCCGGAGTATACTGAGGCATATTACTGCGGAAATCTGCACCCTTTTCAAAACTGGATTTTTCGTTGTACTGCCCACTTAAAAAGCCGTTTGCCAGCGGGGAGAATGCCACATAAGTGATCCCCAGTTCTTCCACCACAGGGAACAGATTCTCATACCATCTAGCCATCATAGAGTAACGGTTCTGAATCGCCGTCACAGGGCAAACGCTATGCGCCCGGCGCAAATACGCTTCATCTGTCTCTGAAATACCCCATGCCCTGATTTTTCCTTCCTTCATCAAATCGGACATGGTGCCCGCCACTTCCTCCGGCTCTACCTTAGGATCGATCCGGTGCTGATAATATAAGTCGATGTAGTCTGTGCCCAGGCGTTTCAGGCTGCCCTCCAGTGCTTTTCGAATGCTCTGCGGCCTGCTGTCCATAATCAAATGGTCTTTGCCATGAGTAACTCCGCACTTACTCGCTAAAATAACTTTATTGCGCACCGGCTTTAGAACAGCGCCCACAACCTCCTCATTATAAGCCACCGTGCCATCCGGATTGGTTCCGGTATAGCACTCGGCTGTATCAAAAAAGTTATAGCCGATTTCCAGCGCCGATTCCAACACTTTCATTCCTTCCGCTTTTGTCAGCGGTGTACCACTGGCATGGGTAATGCCCATACAGCCCAACCCTACCGAAGATACCTTCATACTTTTTCCTAAATTTCTCTTCTGCATTTTATCTCCCTCCGGTTATGAAATGTTATTATGAAAGTTGGTAAAGATAGCAGGCTCTTTTTCCGGCAGCCCCAGCTTCTCTTTTCCCATTTGGATGCTTTTCATCAGAAAGGCCATGTTGCGTCCCAAAGTACGCATAGTCTGTAAGCCTTCTTTATCTTCCAGCACTTCCTCCGGCCTGCCGCCATATACCATGTTCCAATACTGGCTGCTTACAATCGGCATTCCATTCATGGTAAAATACTTGTTCAGCATATCAAAGGTGGCCGTATTTCCTCCCCGTCGGCAGGAAACTACCGCAGCTCCCACCTTCATGGTTTTGTCTGTGTTCAGCGTGCTGAAGAACAGCCGATCCAGGAAAGACACAACGCCGCCAGCCGGGGAGGCAAAGTACACCGGAGAGCCAATGACGAATGCGTCTGCCTCCGCCAATTTTGGAGCTACTTCATTCACAATATCATCAAACACACATTTCCCACTGCCAGTAGAGTGGCATTTACGGCAGGCAATGCAACCACGCACATCTTTGTTTCCAACATGGATGATTTCGGTCTCAATGCCTTCCGCTTCCAGCGTCTTTGCCAGTTCAGTCAGGGCAGTATAAGTGCATCCTTTTGCTCTTGGGCTGCCGTTCACAAGTAATGCTTTCATAAGGGATTCCTCCAACTTCTAAGATTCTTCTTGTTCTGTTTCTTCCATTTTATCACATGGTTCTCAAAACAGAAGTCTCCAGTTGTTCATCAGCTCCAAACCCAAGGTTTGCACTCGTAATAAAAGCAGCACAGCTTATTACGGGCTGTACTGCTTTTCGTTACCGGCGCGTATATCGAAGCCAGAGCGTATCTCCATCCAGAGTTTTTGCTTCCTTTAATTTGAAGACTGCCGGAGATCGGGCCGGAAGGAAATCTGCTTTTTCAAAAATAGATACTGCCCGTGTACTTCCATCCGCAACCGGAGCCATAACAATACTCAGTTCATCCAGTAAATCCTCCTGTACGAATGACCAGTTCATCAATCCACCACCAGCAATCATCAGCCGTTCAATAGAAAAGAGACGGTGAAGTTTTTCCAAAAGAATCCAACAGTCAAGAGTATCCTTGCCAGCAAAAATATAGGAAATTTCTTTTTTACGAAGATACGCAAGATAATCTATATGTACTGCTTCGGTCAACACCTCCACAATATGGGCTTTGGCACGCCCCTTTTTTTCAATTGTTTCCACGCTTGCGGCAGGGCCGCCACTCATGGGCATGAAGTAACGAAAATAGCCAAGACCATACCGGAAAGTACACCATGTATTTACAGAACCCATAGAGAAACCACCAAATCCACGGTGATCACGGGAAGCAATCAAACCATCCGATGTGGTATCTTCTGCATAAGTGCTGTATTTGCTCTCCACCGCAGGAACGAGGTCATTCAGCAGTTCGTTATGAAATTGATCGGTTAATTGCAGCGCAAGGCTGTAATTCCCGCTGTCCTCACCGCTGGTATTGTTGTAAGTAGGCAGGACAATGATGAGCGGCTGTATTTTGCCGTCCTCGATGGCATGATCGATTACATATTTGAAGGAATGGGGGGCCTCATCGGTTCACATAAGGCTTGTTTCATTTGACCAGCCACCGTGGCTCAAATAAAACACATTATACTTTTGTTCCTCAGAATAGCCGTAGGGGAGATATACCCAGGCTTCTTTTGTCAGTTCCTGTGCATGATCATCATAGGAGAAGGACTCCCACGTCTGATAGGTCAGCTTTTCCAAAGTTCTCGGATACTCTGGCGGACTTCTGTATCCATCCGGAATGTATTCCAGTTCATCTGAAATGGTTCCGCTTAAATTGTTTCTCTGCTCGTCATCCACCGTATCAATTTCTGTCTGTGTGTTCTCTGTCACTGTTTGCTCCTGCTCTATATTTTCTGTTTGTGACAGCTGCTGCTCCATGCTGTTTCCGCAGGCGGTCATGCCAAGGAGTAACAGAGCAGCCATCACAATAAATACTGTTTTTCTCATAGGTACCCGTTCCTATTCTTCGCCATATACTTCCCGAATCAGCGGAAACGTACTCCACGCCTTCGGCCATCCGCAGTAAAATGCCAGTTGCGTGACAATTTCCACTGCTTCTTCCTTCGTGATCCCATGCTCTTTACCAAGCGCCAGATGAGATTTCAGTTGTGGGTATAAGCCTGCTGAAAACAAGGCTGCTATTGTGACCATGCTCCGATCTCTTGCGGAAAGCTGTTCCTCTCTCGACCAGACTTCTCCAAACAGAACATCATCGTTCAGCTCTGCAAATTTCGGAGCCAGCGCCCCTAATTTATCCCTTCCTGCTGTCTGCTTCTTTGCCATCTTTACCATCCTTTCTATTGGAGCTTCTCCAAATTTTACAATTTACTGTACTCATTTTCATCTACTGCTTCGCACCACTCCGTCGAGGTTTCTTCTCCCGGACGAAGCTCTCTGGGTACTTCTCCCCATGCCTGATAGTAACCACGGCCTGCAGTGACTAACAAAATCTGACCGCCACCCTTTTTTGCGTGATGGATATGCCAGTGATTTCTGCAATAAACTGGACTACCTCTCCGCAATCCCTTGTAGTTGCTGGCTTTAACGGCATACACATCTGTGCTTTGTGCGAATCTGTCCTGACGAGCAGTTTCTGCCAGGTTATTTTTCTGTTTCTTCCTCGTTCCAAACC
>CABRZL010000152.1 GCA_902475435.1 uncultured Eubacteriales bacterium
CAATAATTTGCTGCTCCTCGCCCCATGTGTTGGAACCGTTCTCATCGACTAGATTGGGAAAGAAGGAAACTTCAACAGATTCTCCTTCTAATGCATATTCTCTCCAGTCCGCAATTGATGTGGGCGAGTCCTCATAGACACCAATCTGACCGTCAATCAGGTAAGAATATCTGTCGCTTGACTGGTCAGATGCCGTGGAATAGAAAGATGCCTCAAAAATACCTGCGCTGTAGCAATCATGAAACCATTCCAAAAATGCTCTGTATTCATCGGTTGCCCAGGCCACCTTCACTTCATTTCCGTCACGATAGACAGGCAGGCTGCCGTTGTTATAATACCCAACAGTATAGGTGTTAAAGGGCGCACACATATAAACAAGATCTGCATCTGCTTCAATAAAGTAAGTATAGGTTGGATTATACTCCGACTTAAATGCTTTGAGGATACTGGTTAGATCATCAATTGTGGCAGGAATTTCCATATTCAGTTCATCAAGCCAATCTGTGCGGATGACCATACCGCGGCTTGCACTGGAACCTTCCCCCTGTGTAATGCTGTACAATGCATAATAAGCGCCTTCTGTCTGTGTCGCACGGATATTTTCCTCGGATTGAGACATTAAGACAGCATAATAATCCGGTGCATTGGCAGACAACATATCATCTGTCAGTTGAATAATGACATCATCATTAAATGCCTGTGAGAGTCCACCTTTATAGCTGGTAACATTGAGTAAATCAGGCCAGTCGCCGGAGGCAATCATCAAGTCAAAATCGGTGGTATCTCCCATGCCAATCTGCGCAACAGAAGTGATATCGATATTGATTCCTAACACTTCCTCAACGTCATCTATCAAAAAATGGTCGTTATATCCATTTGGAAGAATGCTCGTCTGATTGCCTGGAATGGTCGTCCAAAGTGTTATGGTTTGAGACGTCTGCTCAAGCGGGTAGGAAATCATATTCGTTTGTTCTTGGTCCTCTTCTGGTTCTGCCGCACTTACGGTTGTCTTTTCGGTCGAAACGTTGGAAGTCTCTTCAGCTACGTTTTCCACTGAGGTAGTTTCTTCTGCGATTGGAGTGGAATCTGATTCACTTACCACACTACTTGCCGCGTTATGACTGCAACCTGTAAGGACAGAAAGTATAAACACGAAGGCCAGCAGCACACATAACAGTTTCTTTTTCATTTTTATACCTCCTCGCAAAAAATACAGTTGATAGAAAATTTAAACACACTTTGTAAAATCAATGTGCTAATCTGCTACGATTGGGAGAACCAGCATCTCCATGAGGTGTGGCTCCAAATTCAGCGCCCTTCTGCGGCGGGCCGGGAGGGCCTCCGGCAGGCGTGCCGACATTATAATAGTCGCCGGCCATGACTTGCTGCGCCGTGAATCTAGGCCAGACATACTTGGGTGCTGGGCCTCCACCCCTGGTAAACATGTCCGCATGCTCGCCTGCCAGCAGACCAGAAGCAATTGCAAAACGGATACCCCTGGAACGCTCTAAGCTGATGAAATGCGTAGTAAAAATGTCACCGATCAGAGAGCCGCATGCGCAGAGCGCAGCAGTAGGAACATCAAATTTCGTAACGCAGGACATCATGGGATTGACCTTGATGGGACCCATGGTAAAGGCCAGAGAAAGTCCGCTTCTGAATACAAAAAATGGCTTCTTCTGTCCAAAAGACAGCATTTCGATCGGATCCTTGCCAAAATCATCATCATGACCAGTCTGTGTGTACTTTGCGTACTTGTCAAGGGCACCGCTAAGAATATGATATTTTCCGCGGATCCATGCAGCAATTGGTTTTTCGTCATCTGCAATGAGGCATTGGTCCGCCGCAATCAGAGGCTTGATATCCTCCAAAAACTGCGCAACATTGACCACATCCGGATATTTTTTTTCCAAAGCTTCAATCGTATCCAAGGAGTAGATCCGGAAGATGTCCTTGTTTGGCTGATGGTAATAGGTTGCAGGAGAGGTCGGACGAGCCTCATTAGAGAATCGAATACCGACATTGTTCACAACCAATGCAGAAGCATCATGAATTACCGCATTCAGGCAAGGTGTCAACTCTCCCTTGTAAAAAGGCATTTTCTCATCTGTATATACAAAGGTGCAGATACCCTCATCACCAGCACCGGCCTTGATCGCCATATCCACACCATTGCCAGAATAGAGATTGCCAGAATGTCCAACCTCATCGAAAAATACCTCGTCATAATAGGGGCAGAACTGCTCCATAAGCCGATTCTCGCCGAGAAAGCCACCTGTTGCCATTACAATCACAGTAGCTGGAATTTCAAAGCTTATTCCATTCTGTTCTACCCAGACCCCGCTGCACCAATCGTTGGCATCCTTCAGAATCTTTTTGGCATAGCAATTGAGGCGAATATCCACACCAAGCTCTTCGCACTTAGTCACAAGAAACTCTGCCAACTTTCCGTTTTTTTCCCCTGACCTGAGATCAGCACCGCTCTCCTTGAACCATTCTGGAATCCTGACACTATTTTCTAGCAGAGTCCTGACAATCCTGGGGTCAGACGTCCAGTCCGTATACTGCATCATCTCAAGATACTCCTGTTCGATCGCTGCATCCGTCAGTCTTTCAGGATCCAACAGCGGAACCGGAGCATATACTGCATTGCCGCCCAGCTGTGAGGCAGCTTCCAGCAAAATGACATGTTCGGAGCCGAGCTGTTTTGCGCGAATTGCCGCAGTCATACCACTGGCTCCGCCACCTACAACGACAATGTTTCCGCCTGTCTTTGCCATACTACATCGTCCTTTCCTGTAATATTTTTATTGGTTTGTTATATTTGCATTGTAACATTCAAAAAACATGTTGTAAAATACATATAATTAGGTGTAAACTATAAATATAATTCAATGTTTAGAAGGTGCAATATGGAACTCCGACAGTTAGAATATTTCAAAACCGTTGGTGACACGAAAAACTTGTCTAAGACAGCAGAACTGCTTTATATCTCACAGCCAGCGCTTAGCAAATCTATTTCTTCGTTGGAAAAAGAATTAGGCGTCCAACTGTTTGAACGCAGAAATCGAAAAATGTATTTAACTACATATGGTCAGATCTTTTACCACCGTGTTTCCCGTATATTAAAAGATCTGAATTCTACTGTCACAGAGATCAAACGTGTTTCCGGTCAAACAAGCTCCATCCTGACAATATCTACTATTATGCCTGAGTTCTTCACGCCAATTGCAACAATGTATCATCGAAGGAACGCAGACATCATCATTCGTGAGTTTCATAACACGGCTATTACGGAGCAAGAAGCACTCGTATATGGAGACATAAACTTTTGTCTGACCCCCGTTGCATTTGATCATCCAAGCTTGGTGTGGTTCTCCCTTTGTGAAGAAGAGATGCTTTTGATTGCACCCAATTCCCGTCTATTTGATTCTGTCAACAGGCAAATTCCTTTAATCAATCTGGAACACGAACCCTTTCTTACAACACCGATGGGAACGAATCTACATCAATGTACAACCACTTTCTGCAAATCTGCAGGTTTCGATCCGAACATCGTGATAGAAACCCCTTCTATTGACACAATTTCCATGTTGGTCGCTGACGGCTGCGGTATCGCATTTATGTCTGAGACCATACATAAGCAGCTATCGCGTCCACGCATGGATCCTGACAGGCCTCCGTATCAGGTACTTCATATTTCGTCTCCAAGTTGCCTAAGAAACGTAGGGATTGCCATGCGCAGAGATCAGTCATTGTCGGATCTGGAATATGATTTTCTGATACAATTGCTCTTCTTTTTTCAGCCTCACCTTGCACATGACCAAACGCTGCTG
>CABRZL010000153.1 GCA_902475435.1 uncultured Eubacteriales bacterium
CCCCAGCTCTTCTTTAATAAACCGTATGTCCGCATAATAACTTGGATCTCGCACGCGGGCAATTGTCTGACAGTTTCCCGCTTTTCGCGCAATGAGACAAGATAACATATTGAGCTCATCGCGATCGGTCACCGCAATAAAAAGGTCCGCTTGCTGAATTCCGGCCTCCATTAACACCTGATAAGAAGTACCATTCCCCAATACTCCCTGGATGTCAAAGGCGCTCACAGCTTCATCCAATCGCTCTCTGTCCGTATCAATCAGTGTAATCGAGTGATCCTCTAACCTTAGCTGCTGTGCTAAAGTAAGCCCGACTTTTCCGCATCCTACAATGATGATATTCATAAATACCCTCTCTTTTTCTTTCTCTTTTGTTTTTGATGAGGAAATTATTTTATTTTCTTTGGAAACGTTGTCGCAGTACATCCATCTCTGGAATGCGCAAAACCAATGCTGACACAAAATATATAACAGCGCCTGTCAGCACAGGAACCGCCAATACAAAAATACGATCCATAAGTCCATCTGTAAAATATTTTATGAGTATATGATATGTCCCATAAACCACAACTGCCATCAGTACAGTCGCCAAGACCATTTTCAAAATTTCTTTCCAAAATGTTCTACCCAATACTGCTGGGTATTTTCGTATGGCCGGAATCAACAAAACCACTGCTGCTGCTGTAGACGATATTGCTGTAGCCAGTCCCAATCCGGCCACATCCATCAGATCTGTCAGCACGAAGCATAATATCAAATTGATTATGATAGAGATCACACCAGAGATCAACGGCGTTTTCCCGTCTTGTTCTGCATAAAAAGCTCTGGAAAGCACATTTTGCACGCCATAACCTACCATTCCCAAGCTCATAAACACCAATGCCCTGGCAGTAATCGTTGTGGAAAAGCTGTCCCAGCTTTTCCATTCATAAAGGAGTCGCACCAATGGCTCCGACAACAAAATCAGCCCTGCCATCATTGGAAGCAACAGAAACAGCATACTGCGCAAAGAGCCACTGATAAGTTCTCCCAATTCTCTTTCCCTGCCACCCGTGCTAAGCCGACTCATTTCTGGAAAAATCACATTGGTAATGGACAGCACAAGAATGCCGGCAATCATTGTATATAATGTGTTGGCATAATCCATAGCGCTTGCCCCAGATCCAGAAAAAAGATGTGTCGCAAAGCGGGTAGAGATCAATTGATTCAATGGCTGAATCCAAGTGGACACCATGACCGGCAGCATTAGCCGAAATATCTGTTTTAAGCCTGGGTGCCAAAGACGAGGGAGGTAATGAAATCCTCTCTTCCGCAGCCATGGCAGTTGTATCACTACCTGCGCAGACCAACCAATTAGAAATGCCCAGGCCAAACCATAGATCCCAAATTGATTGCACAACAATAAGTAATAAAGAATGATGATCCCATTAGACACTACACTTATTGCCGCTGGAATATAAAACTCTCCTATAGATTGAAGCAATCCAACCAAAGAAAAAGCCACCCCTGTAAAAAAGACCGTTGGAAATAAAATCTGCAGAAGCTCAGCACAAAGCGCTGCCGACGGCCGGTCAAATCCATCGGCCAAAAATTCAACAATAGGTGCTGCAAACACAATACCCAATAAGGAAAATATCGACGTCAGCAATCCAACCCAGGTCAGAAAACTGTGCGATAACCGAAGCGCATCATCCTTCCCATACTGCTCCATACGGCTCGAAAACACGGGGATAAAACTTGCAGAAATAGCCGACGCAAAAATCGCATCAAAAAATGTTCTCGGAATTCGACTGGCTACTTGAAATGCTGTGCTCTCCATACCGGTAGCAAAATTATGCCCCAGCATCATATCCCGCACCAATCCCAGTACCTTCCCCGCCAGAGTAATTATCATAATCAAACTTACCGTTTTCAATCGGTTACTTTGCTTTGGTTCTTGACCCATGGCCGGCTCCTTTCCTGGAACATTCGGGGAGAGAATTTTCTCTATGTCAAGCTAGTATAGCACAGCCGAAATACCTTGTCAACGAAGTGCATTCTAAATCTTTATGGCTATATCTGCAAGGATTATGGCTAAATTTTAAGTTACAAATCAGGCTAATATAAAATATAATATCCGTCACCATATGGAAGGTGACGGATATTATACGAAACAGATTTTACTTCTTCTCTGGTGCCGGCAACCGGACTTGAACCGGTACGCTTTTGAAGGCGAGGGATTTTAAGTCCCTTGTGTCTGCCTATTCCACCATGCCGGCATAGGATATTTTATATTTTAATATACTACCGGTACGATGTCAAGAATTTTCCGCATTCCTTGCAGAAGCTTCCTTTTTTGCTTAAAAAAGGCACCCCAATTTGGGGTGCCTCAAATCACTCTTCTTCGGGTCCCGTCAGTGCAGCAACACCACTTTCACCAGTACGGACACGAATTACATCCTCAACATCATATAAGAAAATCTTTCCGTCTCCAGGATGACCTGTATAAAGTGCGCTTTTTGCTGCTGCAATCACAGAAGCAGGCGGTACAGTAGAAACTACAATGTCCACTTGAAGCTTGGGAAGAAGATTCATATTCAGCGGAACGCCACGATAGAACTCTGTCTTACCCTTTTGCACGCCGCAGCCCATAACTTGTGTTACCGTCATGCCAGTAACTCCAATCTGCGACATCTGAGCCTTCAGAGCCTCAAACTTGGACTGGTTGCAGACAATCGTAATCTTTGTATATTTTGCGCCGTCTGCGGAAGGTTCTTTTGGTACCTTCACAACAGGAACCGCTTTCGCAACAGGCGTGGTTCCAGTGACAGGAACGGCCGGCACAGTATCATCAATATTCATGGAAGTAGCGGGAACCCAATCAGCATATGCAGTAGCAAGGCCATGTTCAGAAATATCCAGACCTTCAATTTCTTCTTCTGCAGAGCAACGCAAACCAACTGTCTTTTTGATGATAGTAAACACAATAAAAATCACAATCGCCGTATATGCGGCAACACTAAGCACCCCAAGCAACTGAATGCCAAAGAGCCGGAATCCACCGCCATAGAACAATCCGCCGTCTGTAGCCAGCAATCCAGTGAGAAGTGTACCGACAGAACCACAAACTCCATGGACTGAAATCGCACCAACAGGATCGTCAATTTTTACTATCTTGTCAAAAAACTCAATGGAAAGCACAATTAAAATTCCGCAAACAATACCGATGATTGCAGCACCAACAGGGGAAACCACATCACATCCAGCTGTAACGCCAACAAGTCCGGCCAATGCAGCATTAAAGGTCATGGAAACATCAGGCTTTCCATAGCGAATCCAAGTAAAGATCAAAGTAACAACACAGGCAACAGCCGCTGACATGTTAGTATTGAAAAAGATAAGACCAGCAGATGTAACTGCCTCATCACTGTCCATCGACACGGTAGAACAGCCATTAAATCCAAACCAGCAAAACCATAGAATAAATACGCCCAAAGTCGCTATAGAGAGATTATGTCCCAAAATGGCACGAGGCTTGCCGTTTTTATCATATTTTCCAATCCGGGGACCTAACATCGCCGCACCAATGCAAGCGCAGACACCACCAACCATATGAACGGCAGTTGAACCAGCAAAATCATGGAATCCAAGCTGTGAAAGCCAGCCTCCGCCCCAAATCCAATGTCCAGAAATAGGATATATAAACAGAGAAATACAAGCAGAATAGATACAATATGCAGAAAACTTTGTGCGCTCCGCCATAGCACCAGAAACAATGGTAGCAGAAGTTGCACAG
>CABRZL010000154.1 GCA_902475435.1 uncultured Eubacteriales bacterium
GCATAATTGCTTCCGATACGGAGCGCACCGCTTCATCTTGGCCAATGACCCGTTTATGGAGCGTATCCTCCAAATGAAGAAGCTTTTCTTTTTCTCCCTCAACCAGCTTCGCCACAGGGATCCCTGTCCAGCGCTCAATAATCTTGGCAATCTCATCCTCCGTGACTTTATCTCTCAGCAGTTGATGGGACTTCTCTCCCTGCGCTGCTTGTTCTGCTTCTGCCAGAGCTTTCTTTGCTTCCGGTAATTTTCCATATTTCAATTCCGCTGCATGCTCTAAATCATAATTTTGTTCTGCCTCTTCGATCTGACGCCCCAGCTTTTCAATCTCTTCCCGGAGCTTTTGAACTCGGCCAATATCGTTTTTCTCGTTCTCCCACTGAGCCTGCATGGTTTTAAACGTGTCGCGTTCTTCTGCCAGTTCCTTTTGGAGCTCTTTGAGACGGCCTTCAGACAATGCATCATTTTCTTTCTTTAATGCGGCCTCTTCGATCTCCATTTGGATAATCTTCCGACGAACACGGTCAAGTTCTGTAGGCATAGAATCCATCTCTGTGCGAATCATAGCACAAGCTTCATCAATCAAATCAATTGCTTTATCCGGCAAGAACCGATCTGTGATATACCGGTTGGAAAGCGTTGCAGCTGCCACCAAAGCGGGATCTGTGATTTTAACCCCGTGAAATACTTCATAACGTTCTTTTAATCCACGAAGGATTGCAATCGTATCTTCCACTGTTGGTTCCGCCACTAAGACAGTCTGGAACCGGCGCTCCAACGCCGCATCCTTTTCAATATACTGACGATATTCATCCAGCGTGGTTGCACCGATACAATGCAGTTCTCCTCTCGCCAGCATTGGCTTCAACAGGTTTCCAGCATCCATGCTTCCTTCTGTTTTTCCCGCTCCTACAATTGTATGGAGCTCGTCAATAAACAAAATAATTCTGCCTTCGCTGTTTTTTACCTCATTGAGCACTGCTTTTAAACGCTCTTCAAACTCACCACGGTACTTCGCTCCGGCCACCAACGCGCCCATATCCAGAGAAAAAATGGTTTTGTCCTGCAGATTTTTAGGCACATCTCCACGTACAATTCTCTGCGCCAGTCCCTCGACAATAGCAGTCTTGCCAACTCCAGGATCGCCAATCAGCACTGGATTATTTTTGCTTTTTCGTGAAAGAATACGGATGACATTTCGAATTTCCTCATCCCGTCCAATTACAGGATCCATTTTCTTATCTTTGGCCTGTTTGACCAAATCCGTACCATATTTGTTCAGCGCATCATAGGTTTCCTCAGGGTTGTCCGTTGTGACTCGTGCGCTTCCTCGAATGGACTGAAGCGTTTTCAGACATTCTTCGCTGTTAATATGATACGTCTCAAACAGTTTTTTCATTCGGCTATTGGCCTTTGTAATCAACCCTAACAGAATATGCTCTACAGATACGAAGTCATCTTTCATGCTCTCCGCAATCTTTTCCGCCTCTGTAAGCGCAGTATCCACATCCCGGTTAATATAGACCTTGTCCATTTCCCGACCAGACCCAGTCACGGCCGGAAGCTGCGCCACCAACTCCTTTGTAGCTGCAATGACCGACGGAACTGTAACGCCCATTTTTGTCAACAACTGCGGCACTAATCCTCCGTCTTGCATCAAAAGAGCCAATAAGATGTGGCACTGTTCGATCTGTTGATTATCATGCTCAGACGCAATATTTTGAGCCAATTGAATGGCTTCCATTGATTTCTGTGTAAATTTCTGTACATTCATAACGCTGCTTCCTTTCCACTAAATTTTTGTTTTAGCACTCTTCCTTTTCGAGTGCTAATTCTCTTTGTAACCATAGTACAGCTTAATTCCCGGTTTGTCAATAGGAATTTGTAAATCATTTATGAATTTCAAAAGGGACGGCTTATCGCCGTCCCTTTTGCCTCATATTGAACAGATTAAACGATATACAACCTCCGCCATCGTCTCCATTTCTTGAATTGTCGTATATTCCCGAACACTGTGAATCTCATGCATTCCCGTTGCCAAAACCAAGCACTGAATCCCATGTGCTGAAAAAAAGCTTGCATCACTGCCACCGCACGCCGATTCAAATTTTGGTTCAATTCCAACAGCCTGGCAGGCGGAGGAAAAGCGTCTGCAAATCGGGGCTGCTTCCGAAACGGACCACGCATGATATACCAAGGTCGATTCTACTGTACATATCCCCCCATATTTTAATGCCGCTTTTTGAAAACATGTTTCCATATGGTTCTTTTGTTGAAGCGCCGATGCATGATTGAGAGAACGTGTTTCTCCCTCTACAAAGCAATGCTCCGGAACAATATTTCCACTGCTTCCCCCGCGGATAATTCCAATATTCGCTGTAGTTTCCGCATCTACCAACCCAAGACGCATATGCGATATTGCCTCAGCCGCAATCGCTACCGCATTGACCCCATCTTCCGGTTTTAGCGCCGCATGAGCCGCCCTTCCGGTAATATCCGCCACAATGCGTATGCCTGTAGGTGCCGCCAATACAGCGCGCCCAATTGTTCCGTCCGTATCCAGCACATAGGCTTCTTTCGCAGTAAGCGATTCATAATTGAGCCGTTCCGCTCCCTGTACAAAATATTCTTCACTGGCAGTAAACACCACTTCAATTGTCCGATGAGGCGTTTGTTCCTGCTTTAACCGTCGAAGTGCCGCCAACAGTTCCACAATTCCTGTCACATCATCGCCGCCAAGAATCGTTGTGCCGTCTGTATGTACAACACCATTTGGATCTACAATAACACGCTTGTTTTCGCAAGGGGTAACCGTATCCATATGCGCTGCAAACAAAAGCGCTGGTCCCGGAACTGTTCCTGCGAGGCGGCCATACAAGTTTCCACTCCCTGTATCGGGAAATGCATTATCTTCCCATACAGAAAATCCCAACTCAACTAATTTCTTTTTCAGGCACACCCGAATCTCGCATTCATGTCCGGATGGTACAGAAAAAGCAGTCAACTCCATAAACTCCTGAAGCAACTCCAAGATAGATAACACCTCCAAAACAAAAAAGCCGTCGCAAACAAAAGCTTGCGACGACACTGGAGCGGGTGACGAGGCTCGAACTCGCTACCTCCACCTTGGCAAGGTGGCGCTCTACCAGATGAGCTACACCCGCAACTTACGGAAATTATTATACAGGCTTTTTGACAATTGTCAAGAAAAATTTTACTACTCCTTGATTCGACGAAAGGTTCTATGCTATGACCTTGTATTTTTTCCGCTCATCCTGTATAATTATAGGAAATTATCCGTAACAAAAAGGAGCATTTGACATGGAAACGGAACCAAAGGGATTTTTGCACACCAAATTAGATGTCAAAGTTTTAATTTTATTCATTTTGGCCCGTATCGACACTCCCCTTTCTGCCCAGGAAATCTACGAGGTCGCCTATCAGGATGAAAGTCTAAACTATTTTACGTTTGCCGAAAGCCTTCCAGAGTTAGTCGAGTCCGGGCATCTTCAAGTCAACGATTCGCACCAATATTCAATTACAGAAAAGGGACGCAAGCAGGGTGCTGATGTTGAGGACTCTCTCGCTGTACCTGTGGTTCAAAAGGTTTCTGCCGCAATCACGGACAAACTTACACAACTTCGCCGCGACCATTTTATCACTACAAGCGTAGCTCAAGACGAAAAGGGTTATTGGATTTCTACACTACGTTATCAGGACGATGGAATGCCCATGATGACGCTATCC
>CABRZL010000155.1 GCA_902475435.1 uncultured Eubacteriales bacterium
CCGTTGAGCCTGCCACCATTGATGAAATTGTAGTGTTTACAAGCAAGAAAGGTGACGATTATGAATAATATTTTGAAATCCACAAAATTGGACTTTTCTCTGGTAAAGCCATATATCAAAGTGATTGGGTTTACCATGCTTCTCCCTATCGCTTTTGCGGCCATTAACCGTTCCATCCTGACAGGCGTTTCCTTTGCCATGTGCTTTATCGCCATGACCACAGGCTACACTTTCTCGGTAACGGAAAAAAACAACATGGAGCGTTTGTATGGGATTTTACCCATCAAGAAAAGCGAAATGGTGACAGGCCGGTATCTCTTTGTTCTTGCACTGGGCGCACTGGCCCTGGTGGTTTCTCTTATCACACAGCCGCTTGTGCTGCGGGCAATGGGTGAAAGTGTTGGGACACTTGATATGATTAGCGCAGCCATCGGCGGCCTGTTCCTGTTCGCCCTTTATACCGTATTTCAAATTCCGGGCTATTACAAATATGGAGCCATCAAAGGCCGTGTGTTCATGTATATTCCGGTGGCTGGATTTTTGGCGACCTTGTTTTTCCTACCCAAGATGCCCGCAGACAATCCCATTGTGACGACGGTTGTAAGTTCCCCGGTACTGCTGATCGGCCTTGTGCTTGTACTCGTCGTTGTCATGTACGCTGTGTCGATCTGGTTCTCCATTCGGATTATGGAAAACAAGGAAATGTGAGGTGAGCAATATGGATTTCACAATTTTAGCGGTAGTTCTTCTGATTGGCATTGGTATCCCTGTCCGTAACAAGCTGATCCGAAAATATCGGGAAGAAAAGAAGCAGAAAGATAAGGATCGGGATGCAAAATGACGGGTATGGAGAAAACCGAGTTCATCCGTTGTCCCATCTGTGGAAATAAAACACGCGACAAAATCCGGGAAGATACCATCTTAAAAAATTTTCCTCTCTTTTGTCCCAAATGCAAAAGCGAGTGTCTGATTGATATTGAACAATTTCATATAACTGTTATCAAAGCGCCAGACGCACAGCCGCAGAGCCGATAACTCACAAGGTCTGATTCCTTGTGGTTATTGGCTCTTTTTGAATGGATGTGTCGCTATTAAGCTATGAATGATTGAAGGAGGTCTAACTATATGAACGAGGTTTTGAAACTGGAGCATATCCAGAAGTATTACGGAAACGGCGAGAATGTTACAAAAGCGATTCAGGACATCAGCTTTTCCGTTCAGGAGGGGGAATTTGTGGGGATCATGGGTGCATCCGGTTCCGGTAAGACCACGCTGCTCAACTGCATTTCCACCATTGATACGGTCAGCGCGGGACATATCTATCTGGATGGAACCGATGTGACCGAAATCAATGAAAAGCAGATTGCCCGGTTCCGTCGGAAAAACCTGGGCTTTGTGTTTCAGGATTTTAACCTGCTGGATACCCTGACCATCTCCGAAAACATTGCCTTGGCACTTACCATCAACAAGATCCCCGCAGGCGAGATCGACGGCCGGGTGCGGGAAATGACCGGAAAGCTGAACATCACGGATATTCTGGACAAATACCCCTATCAGGTGTCCGGCGGCCAGAAGCAACGGTGCGCCTGTGCCAGAGCCATCATCAACAACCCCAAGCTGATTTTGGCGGACGAACCCACTGGCGCTCTAGACAGCCACTCGTCCCAGATGTTGCTCTCTATCATCCAGAGCATCAATGAAACGCTGGGGGCAACCATTCTAATGGTAACGCATGATGCCTTTTCCGCAAGCTACGCAAACCGTATTCTCTTTTTACAGGACGGTGCAATCTTCACGGAAACTCTCAAAGGCAACGATTCACGCAGGACTTTCTTTAACAAAATTTTAGATGTCCTCACCATGATGGGAGGGGGCGTGAACGATGTACTCTAAACTTGCTTTTCGGAATATTCGTAAGAGCCTACGGGATTATATCATCTACTTTGTGACGCTTACCCTGACTGCGTCGTTGATGTACTCCTTCCTGGCGCTGGGATTCTCCCCAGATATTCTTGCCATGACGGAAAATATGTCGATGCTCACCTCTGGTATCCTGATGCTGTCGGTGTTGGTTGCGATGCTTTCCTCATTTGTCGTTGGATATGCTATCCGGTTCATGCTAAGCCAGCGGAAAAAAGAGTTTGCCGCTTATGAACTGATGGGTATGGAGGTGAAAACCGTCCGAAACCTATTTCTGGTGGAAAACAGCATGATTGGCGGAGCCGCCTTTTTGCTGGGTTTGCTGCTTGGAACCGGACTGTCCGGGTTATTGAATCAGGTAGTTCAAAATATTTTTGAAGTTCCGCATCATTATCAGGTCTTGTTCTCTCTCCGTGCGTTGGGGATGACCCTTTTCTTTTTCGTCCTGATGTATGGATTCAGTATGCTTCGTGCGGCAAAGGTCATCCGGCGCCGGAAAGTGATTGAACTGCTTTACGACAACCAGAAGAATGAGGAAGTTGGATACCAGCCCTTATATCGGATCGTTCTGACCGGTCTGCTCTCCCTTGCCGCTATGGTGGCGGGCGTAATTCTGCTGGAAAAGGCGCTGCACATTCAGACCAATGAAGCGATGCTGTATTGGAGCGGGGCTTGTCTGCTGATTCTTGCAGGCGTTTATGAGCTGCACCGGAAGGTTCCTGTGTTGCTCTACCAACTGGCAAAAAGAAACCCGCGCCGGAAGTATCGGGGAGAAAATCTATTTTTCTTGGGACAGATCGGCAGGCGCATCCAATCTTCAGGACGGACAATGGCTGTTGTGGCGATCCTGCTGACCGTTTCGCTTGCGACCATGTTTGTGGGATTGACAATGGGTGCGGGCTATAAGGCCAACATGGAGGCGTATTACCCCTATGATGCCGGTGTTGCCATTGACGCGCCCTTAACCAAGAACAGCATGGATTCCGTCCGTTCCTTTGTGGAGGAACGCTGCGAGGCAGAGGACAGCGTAACCTATTACCTGTATGCGGTTCCGAATGAAGCCATTGAAGCCTTGGCCTTGTCTGACTACAATCACCTCCGAGAGATTCTGGGGCTTTCGCCTGTTTCCATGAGCGACAATGAATTTTTGATTCACTGTGATACATGGAACTATATGGACGGCATTCAGCAGAGATTGGAACAGCAGCCGGAGATTACACTAAACGGCCGGACTTTGACCCCTGCGGAAATGCTGATCCTGACAGAGCCAATGGAGCAGTATCAAATGGCCGGAACAAAGGGATATGTTCTGGTTCTGCCAGATGAAGTGGCTTCCCGGCTGTCCGGGGAGAAAATCCGTCTGGTGATGAAACTTGAGGATAGCGGATACCCGGAACTGAAAAACGAACTCAAGCAATTCCTGAACAGCGGTAAATGGCAGCCTGACATCCAGCTTGGACAGGATTTGCCGGAACGGGTGACGATGGGGGTAACAGTAAAGGCGTGGGGCGTTGCCAATTCACTGACCGGATTCACGACACTTTCTTTCTGCGGCTTGTATCTGAGCGTTATTTTTATCATTCTCTCCTGTTCAGTGCTGGCCTTTGAGCAGCTTTCCGCCATCGACCGGAACCAGAAAAATTACGCGGTGATTGACCGGCTGGGTGTATCAGGCCACAGGCAGGCTTCCCTCATCCGCAAGGAACTGTCTACCGTATTCCTAATCCCTCTATTTTTTCCTATCGTTCTTACAGTTCTACTGATTGTGGGGACGCAGTCCTTTTTCGGGGAAGCAATTTTGCAGGAAGGACTGGTGC
>CABRZL010000156.1 GCA_902475435.1 uncultured Eubacteriales bacterium
GCAATAGACCGTCATAATCTTTGCGGCCTCTGCACGTCTTGCATTGTCCGCAGGCGCCAGATTTCCGTCCTTTCCGTTGACAATTCCGTTTTGAACTGCCCAGGCAAAGGAATCTTTATCCCATACGCCTGCGCTGTCGCTATCTTCGAACTGATCCAGATCTTCTGTGACTTCTCCGTCAAGTTCCTGCTTATAGTCTACGGCATACCGGCGCATGATCGTCACCATTTCCTGACGGGTTATCTCCCGATCCGGCTTGAACTCTTTGTCTTCATAGCCCTTCACAATTCCTTCGGATGCAGCCCACATGACTGCGTCATAGTACCAGACGTCCTGGCCGTCTTCCTTTTCCTGTACATCCGGGAATTCATCTTCCACCGTATAAGCGGGTTTTCCTTCCATGTTGTAAAGGATTTGAACCAGCTGGGCACGTGTCAGGCTGGACTCCGGCGCAAACTGTTTGTTGCCAATGCCCTGCATGACCTTGTACTCGGTTACATAGTCCAGGGCTGCATGATACCATGCATCTTCATTGATATCGGTGTAGAATTGGCATTCCTCATCGTCGCAAATGACGCTGACTTCGCAGGTGGCATATTGATCGCCGCTTCTCGCTGTAATCGTAACTACGCCATAGCCTGTAGCTTCGATCTTGCCGTCTTCTACAGTAGCAATCATTTCGTCGCTGCTGGTCCATACAACGGACTTATCTGTAGCATAGTCCGGCTTGACAGTGGCGGTCAGAGTCTCTGTGCCGCCCACTTCCAGAGTGAGCTTGTCTTTATTCAATGTTACCTCTGTAACTTCTGCTTCGGCCACAGCTTCTGTTGCCGTCCAAGTTGCAGATCCAGTGTAGCCATTTACTTCTACAGTGACACATAATTTTTTATTTAGGTTGTCCGATGTAACTGTATAATATGGTTCGGTACCCAGAACAGTATCCTCAGAACCTTCATAATACCATTTATATGTTGCATTGGGATCGACCGGATATCCGCCAATCGTTGTGCCGTCATCCAAGGTAATATTTGCAAGCAATTTCTGGCCAGCTACGGGAGCAGTAACAGGAGTATAGCCATCATCACCATCTACAACATCGACTTTTTCCACACTACCCTTCACTTTGCCAACCACATAATTTCCATCTTCATCAATTACCGGAGTAAAGCCCTCGGCACAATACTCCTCCGGAATTGCAGTGGAGAAAGTACCGCCTTCTACCTCAAAATACACCTTACCCGTATCTTCATGATTCGTATCATCTAAGTACAACGCTTGCTGGCCTTCGCTAGCTGTAACTGAGCCTCCAGCAATATCAACTTTGATTTCTGCATTGTTATAATAGTTACTTTGTAAGTCAACCACAACTCCATGGCCCGTCGTCATGACTTTGCTATCGCCAACTTTACCTTCTCCAGTGCCTGAGGCGATAACTTCTCCACCTGTCATCTCCATTGTACCGCCACGCATCAATACACCGAGTCCATTATTTGCATAGATGGTCCCTCCTGTGATTTTGAGCGTTCCATCTTGCGGATGATAAATACCACAGGCAATATATCCAGGTGTTGTAATATTACCAATCATGATACCGCCGTTAACTTCAATCGTCGTACCACCGCGATAAACCGTAGAAGTACTTGTCCCATTCCCTGAAATAACTGCGTTATCAATTGCCCATAACACACCATCATTTACAATCAAGGTTGCTCCAATCCCCTGTGCAGATGCTGCGCATTCTTGCGCCTTAAGATAGCCACCATTGATTATAACGGTAGATTTCTCAGCGTCCCCGTCAGGGGTTAAATTTCCCTCTGCAAATGCAGCAATATTCCCGGTAGATACAATATTGCCGCTTTCAACTGTAATTTTTCCACCATTTTGAGCAAGGAGTGTCGTACCTGCACTTGTAATAGTACCGGCTTCATAGGAAACACTGGCATAATTCTCGCCTACAACGGGCTCCGCACTGACAGTAGAATCCTTGATAGTCAATTCGCCATCTACTACAACCGAGCCGGTTAATGTCTTTCCATTCAAATCAAGCGTGGCCGTTTTACCAGCAGGAACCTTAATGGATGCCGTGAGATCTTCTGACAATTGATATTCTTCACTGTCTAATGTGATTGTCCCACTTACAGGCTCCGGCAAATCCGCAGCCATTGCTGTAGGAATTATTGCCATCAGCATACACACAACAAGCAATATGCCCAGAAAATGCTTTTTCACAGCTGATACCTCCTATAATTTTAATCTCTGGTTATAGACAAAAAAGGCATACTCCACCAGCTCTCGGAAATCGTCACCCCCTCTTTTGGGAAACTACATGATCCCGTATGGAACTATGACAAATGAAGTACCTTTTTGTCTTTTACAACCCCAATTATACCACACCGTTTTTGGATGTCAATGCAATTGTTATTATTTTCAAATTATGGATTTTCTTCTGATTCTGTCTTCAACAAGTGTTATTTCCCATAAAAAATCAATGTGCCTTACAAAAAAATAAACCATCCAGCGTTGTCATAGCTTTCTTCAGCCGAGATCCCATATGCTGCCTCCTGCTCAGCCACAGGAACCCCTCTGCCAGCAGAATTCCTGCAATCACATCGGCAATCACATGCTGCCGGATCAACACTGTAGATGCGCAGATCATCAAGGCCGTCACAAGGGAAAACAGTTTATACCACCGCGGAATATCCCTTCTGTTTCGGAGGCCGGAAAAGCAGATCCAGCTTTCCAAACAATGAATAGACGGAAATAAATTGGACGCTGCATCTGCCGCATAGACCATTCCCAACAGTTGAGAGAACACATCCTCTCCAAGTTCCGGCCGTACGTTCGTGGTAGGCACCAACAGGAAAAACGCTCCACAGACCAATTTGGCCATTACTTCCGCTGTCATCACAGAATACCATTCCATGCCTCTTGCCAGGAGTACATATCCAACCGCCCAAAAAAGATACGCAAATATATATACTGTCACCCATCCGGGAACCAACGGGATCATCTGATCCAAAGCGGTGGTCATATCCAGCATGGGACGCCCCACTGTAACCGTTTGCGCCCCCCAATAGACGATGCTGTTTAGCGCCAAGCAAAACAGCACCGCCAGCAAACGGTTGCTGGGCAAAAGCTTTCCCAGCTTTCGATCATACCATTGGCCCAATCTGTTTCTGTACTGCTCCAATCTTCTCCCCCATTTTTACCAGCGTTTCTTCCCCAGCTGCAGAATTTCTCAAAACGTCCTCGTCTACCTGCACTCGTCCCTTTTCCAAAAGCAAGATAATTGTGGATCCCCCAAACTCAAACAATCCCTTTTCCTGACCTCGCTGAACCATATTGCCCGGACGATAATTTTTGATACGGCCTACCATTAGCGCCCCTACTTCCATCACCAAAATACTGCCAAAGTATGCGGTCTGTAAACACATATACTCCCTGGTATTCTCCCGGTAGATCGGATGCGCAGAAGCTGCTCTGGGGTTCACGGTGTGATAGACTCCGGGTACTCGTACGATCTCTCCAGGAACGCCATCCGAAACATAACAGTATCGGTGGTAATCGTCCACAGTCAATCGAAACAGCAAAAACATACCGCCTCGATACTGCCGCGCCAGCGCTTCATCTCGCAAAAGTTCTTCCAGCGTATAAGAAACACCTTTCACCGTAAATCGGGTTCCGGGCCATATTGGAATGGCTGTAAGCTTTCCATCGCAAGGTGCAATGAG
>CABRZL010000157.1 GCA_902475435.1 uncultured Eubacteriales bacterium
TGGATGGAGTAATTTCAAAGATCAAAAACGCCATGCAGTTTGCCCTGACAAAAATCCAGAAGAAGCTGATGCAGCCGGAGGTCAAGCAGGCTGGTAAACAGCAGATTCAGGAAAAGGCCAAGGAATCTATTCTTGCTTTCCTGAAAAAAGCCAAGCAGGACAGCGCACAGAGAGAATCCAACCGGAAAAAGCAGCAGAAAAAACAGGATATGGAGCTTTAAGGCATCCGATTTTGCGAACAAATCAGATGCCTTTCTCTTGAGGAGGTGAGAAACATTGAACAGTGAATCGCAGAGTTTAGCGCCTGCAACCCAGCAGGCCGAAAGTGAGGACTTGACCGTTGATGAGGTACGGGAAAGTCTCTCTGTCACCGAGAAAGGACAGCCGGCCAACACCATTGGAAATTGCCGCACGGTGTTTTGCCAAGATCCGCTTTTGCGGGGCGCAATCCGACTGAATCTGCTGACCGACCGTATTGATATTGTGCGGAATTTGGGCTGGCGCAGAAGTACCAGCGCCTTGACCGATACCGATGTCAAATATCTGCTCCTTTACTTTGAGCAGAACTATGGCCTGACCAGTGAAAAGAAGCTGATGGCGGCGCTCTCTATCGTAGCAAACGAAAATTGCTATCACCCCATTCAGGATGTGCTGAATGGCTTGGTTTGGGACGGCATACCCCGGATACGCTCCTGCCTGCATCATTTTCTGGGGGCAGACGAGAGCAACTATGTGGAAGAAATGCTCAAACACTTCCTGCTGGGAGCCATCCGCCGGGTGTTCCATCCAGGTTCCAAATATGAGGAGCTGCTCTGTCTGGTGGGCGGTCAGGGAGCCGGAAAGTCTACCTTCTTTCGCTTCCTGGCTATACAGGATGAGTGGTTCTCTGACGACCTAAAAAAGCTGGATGATGACAAGGTGTTTGCCAAGCTGCAAGGCCACTGGATCATCGAGATGTCAGAGATGCTGGCCACCAGCAACGCCAAGAGTATCGAGGAGATCCGCTCCTTTATCAGCCGCCAAAAGGAAACCTATCGCACCCCCTATGAGACCCAGCCCAAAGACCGGCTGCGGCAGTGCGTGTTCGGTGGTTCCTCCAACACGCTGGACTTTTTACCCCTTGACCGGGCCGGAAACCGGCGGTTTCTGCCAGTGATGATTTACCCAGAGAAAGCGGAGGTTCACATTCTGGAGGACGAAGCCGCTTCCAGGGAATATCTGTTGCAGGTATGGGCGGAGGCTATGACCATTTACCGCAGCGGAGAGTATTCCATGAAGTTTTCAAAGGAGATTCAGAGACAGCTGGTGGAGGTTCAGAAAGACTTCATGCCGGAGGACACCGAGGCTGGGCAGATTCAGGGCTTCCTGGAACACTACACCGGCAATGTGGTCTGCTCCAAACAGCTGTTCAAGGAAGCGTTGGGACACGCCTTTGAGGAGCCGAAGCGCTGGCAGCTGCACAACATCAACGAGATCATGAACACGGTGGTGATTGGCTGGAAGCCCTTCTCTAACCCCCGGATGTTTGCTGGATATGGGCGGCAGCGTGGCTGGGAACGGGAGATTTCCGGCAACGAACTGCCCGACAACGAAGGTGGGTTTGTAGAGCTGAGCGAGGAACAAGTCCGCCAGCTGGAGCTGCCAAAGGAGTGGATTGCCTGATTTGCGGGGCCTGTTGCCCGGTTGGTTGTCGGCTGGTTGCTGACTTTGTTGCTACAAAAGCGGGAGTATGAGCACGACAAAAGCCCGTAAAGCAAGGCTTTTTGGTGGGTATCTGTTCTCTGACAACGAAAGCAACGAGATTTCACAAGAAAATTTGAAAAGTAAGAAACGATGGTCAGACGATAGGTTGCAGGTTTTTCGGAGTCCGTTGCCGGACTTTGTTGCCGCTTCCCTTTGTCTGGCTTTTCTGATCTATGGAGGTAGCCTATGGAGAAAACCCAAAAGCAAGAAAACAAGCAGAGTAAAAAAGTAAAGTTTATCGTGGTACGGGAGTTTTCTGGTGATAAAACCATGCAGGAAGCCTTTGAACAGCTCATTGAACGGCAAACCTGCGAACATTTTGAAGAATGGCTGGAACGCAAGGCAAGCTGAGGGTATTTGTTGAAGAAAAAACAGGGGTATGGTATAATATGTATATCGTGTCCCTGTTCATAGAAGGAGATTACTATGAGCAGGAAAAAACAAGTCAATCAGAAAATCACAGCCCTCTATTGCCGTATTTCTCTGGATGATGGCGGCGATAACGAGAGCATGAGTATCAGCAACCAAAAAATCATGCTTCGGGACTTTGCCGAAAAAAACGGGATGTTCCAGTATGAGTATTATGTGGACGATGGTTACACAGGCCGTAATTTCAATCGTCCGGCTTTTCAGCAAATGATTGCCGATATTGAGGCCGATAAAATCGGTTGTGTCATTACCAAAGACCTGTCCAGACTGGGAAGAAATTATATCGAAGTCGGCAGTTATATTGAAATCTTCTTCCCTAAACACAATGTCCGCTATATTGCCATTACCGATGGCGTGGACAGTTTGACCCGTCAGGAAATGGACATCACGCCCTTCAAGAATATCCTGAACGATATGTATAGCCGGGATATTTCCAAGAAAGTGCTGGCGGGGCGTATGACCCGTTCCCGACAGGGAAAGTTCTGTGGCGGACAGCCTCCCCTGGGGCTGATGCGTGACCCGGAGGATCGGGGGCATTTGATCCTTGACCCGGAAACTGCGCCGGTGATTCGCAAAATCTATGACCTGGCACTGGATGGCTGGGGCTGTATGCGGATTGCCAAGCAGTTGATGGAGGACAAGGTTCTCATCACCAGAGTAAAAGGAAATACCGCCTGCGATGTCAACTACTATGCGTGGGGCGGCGCAAGAATTAGCCATATCCTGCGTAACCCCTTTTATAAGGGCGCTCATCTGGTTTGCCGGACACACCAGAAAGGGATTCGCTCCAACACCTATGACATTATTCCCCGTGAGGACTGGGAAATCATTGAGGGTTGTCATGAAGCGATTGTGACACCGGAGGAATGGGAGCAGGTACAGGCAATCGTAGATCGCAGGCCACCTATTATGAAAGGAAATGCTTGCCCCTTCTACAACTTGTTCCACGGCATTATCTACTGCGCCACCTGTGGGAAATCCATGCAGGTGCGGTATGAAAAGGTCGGCAGAACTGGCAAAAACCGCTTTACCGGCGAGATGCGGGAACCGATTGATAAGGCGTATTATATTTGTCAGACCTACAACCGGCTGGGCAAAAACGCCTGCACCAGCCATAAAATCGAAGCCAGGGATTTGTATAATCTCGTTCTGAAGGATATTCAGGAACTGGCAGCGATGGCGCTCAAAGATGCAGATGCCTTTTATCAGCGGTTGAGCAGCCGGATGGAGCGCCGATATATGGCGGATGCTTCCGAGATGCAGAAAGAGCGTGAGCGCCTGGAAGCCAGAAACCGGCAAATTGACGATATGTTTCTGAGCCTTTATACCGATAAGGCCAAAGGCGTGATCTCTGAGCAGCGGTTTGTGAAGTTGACCGCCGCCATGGAGCAGGAACAGGAAGAAAATCAGCGTTGTTTGCAGGAACTGATGCGAATGCTTCAGCAGTCTGACGCTCAGGAAAGTGAAGTCCGTACCTTTATCCGGGAGATTCGGCAGTATGCCACTATCCA
>CABRZL010000158.1 GCA_902475435.1 uncultured Eubacteriales bacterium
AACAGGGGTGGACTCCCGCTGAATTTTTAGAGGTGGTGACTCAGCAAAGTGAATCAGCTGTTCTTCAGTATAGTAATGCATACGATGCATTGGATTTGCTGGTGTCGCATGCAGGAGAGTACATTACGGATTATGCATCGCTACTAAATGCCGTACAGGGTATCCCGGTGAACGACGAGGAGATCTACAATTTAGAGGCCAATCTTGCAGATCAGGCAATTCCTTGTTTGAAGGATGGCTCGCTGTTATTAGAATCAGTGAATATCAGTAGTTTTTCAGATTTGTTGGCTTTGTCTGCGGCATTAGATGGGGATGGTGTGTTGAAGGGCTACCCCACAGATATTGGAAACGGCGGCATTTTGGTGGGTGCAACACAGGAAAACCTGGCAATTCCGGATTCCTCAGAATACAAACAGGAAGCGTGGACGTTTCTTAAACAACTTTTAACCAGTGAAGGGATGAAACAGTATCAGATGTCGCATGGTTTTCCGGTGTTAGAAAGTGCTTATAGTGAGGCAGAGGAAGAGGCGATGCAGGGAATTGTATATGTTGACAGCAACGGTGAACAAGTTACCACTGGTGGTCAGGTTTTTTTAGAAGATGAGAGTTATGAGGTAGAACCTTTGACAGAATCTCAAGCCGATGCGTTCCGAGAGTATCTGAACGGATCATGTGGTTTTTCCGGAAATACCCAAACGCTCGCGGCCGAGGCTAGATCAGCACTGAAGTCAGTTCTTGAAAGTGGTACGGATCCGGCAGAAGCTGCAAAGGAGATTCAAAACTGAATATAAAATTCCCGTGCACACCCAGTAAGAGGTGTGCACGGGAATGATTTTTTGATTTAATTTTCGTCATCTGTACTTTCGAAGTCGGCATCCTGGGGAGAAGTAGAATCATATTCTACACCGCTTCCGAATGATGTGATGAGCGCTTCCAATTCTTGAATGCTTTGGCGCATTTGCGATGGATCCTTGCTCTTCTTCGCGCGATTAGCATTACGAATTGCCTCGTTTCGTGCATGCTTTTGTTCCTTAGTGAGCTTTTTAGCGGCTTGAACCTGGAAAATCAGCTGCTCTAGTTGATCTTTTGCTGTGGCCTCCTCCTTCTGCCGAGCGTCTTCTGCCGCATACTGTTGAGCTTCCCGAATAGCACGGTCAATATCGTCTTGTGAAAGATTTGAGGAAGCAGTAATTGTAATGGCTTGTTGTTTTCCAGTGCCCAGATCTTTGGCGGAAACATTGACGATACCGTTGGCGTCAATATTAAATGTGACCTCGATTTGCGGTACGCCTCGGGGTGCCCGGCGGATACCGGTAAGTTTAAATTTGCCTAAGGATTTATTATCACGGGCCATTTGACGCTCGCCCTGTAATACGTTGATCTCTACTGAGGTTTGGAAATTCTGAGCAGTGGAAAAGATTTGGCTTTTTGTGATCGGCAGGGTAGTGTTTCGCTCAATGAGTCGGGTGCATACGCCGCCTAATGTTTCAATTCCTAAGCTAAGGGGCGTTACATCCAACAACAGAAGCCCTGTGACTTGTCCGGCCAACACGCCGCCCTGAAGCGCTGCCCCCATGGCAACGCATTCGTCAGGATTGATTCCTTTGAACGGGTCTTTGCCAGTAAAGCGCTTGACGGCCTCTTGGACAGCAGGAATTCGGCTGGAGCCGCCAACCATCAATACTTTTCCTAAATCGGCACTCTTGAGGCCGGCGTCAGACAGAGCCTGTTGTACCGGAGCCATTGTTTTTTCAACCAAGTGGCTTGTCAACTCGTTGAATTTTGCACGGGTCAGTGTAATGTCCATGTGGACAGGTCCTTGAGGACTCACGGCCAAATAAGGAAGATTGACCGTTGTAGAGGAGACGCCGGATAGCTCAATTTTGGCTTTTTCGGCAGCTTCCTTGATCCGTTGCATAGCAGCAGAGTCCTTTCGGAGATCCATACGGGTTTCTTTTTTGAATTCAGAGAGTAGATAGTCCACTACACAGGCGTCAAAATCGTCGCCGCCCAGCCGATTGTTGCCGGCTGTAGCTAAAACTTCGATGACACCGCCGTCAATGTCGAGAATAGATACGTCAAAAGTACCGCCGCCCAAGTCGTACACCATAATTTTTTGAGATTCTTCCTTATCAACACCGTAAGCCAAAGCGGCGGCGGTGGGCTCGTTGATGATACGTTGGACGTCCAGGCCGGCAATTTTTCCGGCGTCTTTGGTGGCTTGCCGTTGTGAGTCTGTAAAATAAGCTGGGACAGTGATGACGGCGCTGTCTACGGGTTCTCCGAGATAGGCTTCTGCGTCTTTTTTGAGCTTTTGAAGAATCATAGCGGAAATTTCCTGTGGTGTATATTTTTTACCGTCAATCTTTACTACATAATCAGAACCCATCTCTCGTTTGATGGAAGAAATGGTGCGATCCGGGTTTGCAACAGCTTGCCGCTTAGCGGCTTGCCCCACAAACCGTTCGCCAGTTTTGGAGAATCCAACTACAGAGGGAGTTGTCCGATCGCCTTCTGCATTTGGAATGACTGTCACGTCGCTGCCTTCCATGACAGCCATACATGAATTTGTTGTACCGAGATCAATGCCGATTAGCTTTGACATATACGAATTACCTCCAAATTAAAGGGTAAAATTTCCCCATTGAAAATGCTAATTTGCTACGACGACTAGAGCATGACGTAGTACGGTATCTCCTTGGCGAAAACCAGTGAGTGCCACACGAATGATCGTATTTTCACCAACCTCCGGGTCTGTAACGTGCTCCAGCGCCTCGTGAACAGTGGGATCGAACGTTTCACCCAGGGCGGGGATTTCTGTAATACCCAAGGATGACAAAACACCCACTAAAGATTTTAGGGTCATCCGAATGCCTGCGACAAACGCTTCATCCTCACAGGGCTGGGATAATGCGCGGAGAAGATTGTCATATATAGGAAGAAATAAAAGCGTTGTATCAGCGCGTCCCCTTTGATAGGCAGAATTTTGAATATCTGCAGTTCTTCGGCGGTAGTTCAGATATTCTTGATTTAGGTTTTGGAGTTGCAATTCAGCAGCTTCCAGAACCTGTCGGGAAACCAGTGGGAAATTCACAAAAACGCCTCCTTAACAACAGAGCCAGTAATACCGACCACCGAAGCAGGTATTACATAGACACCAAGCCATACACATGGGATAGCAAAAATTGCTGTTGCTGGAAAAGCCATAGCGGGATCCTGTATTCGTATACATCCGACCGCCCGATTGAACGATTTGATAAAACCGCTGGTAATCCGGGTTATCAGGTTCCATTTGGATGGCACGACGGATATGTTCCATGGCTGCGACTCGATTTCCCTGACCATAGTTTGCTCTGGCACTACAATAATACCATTTGGCGTCGCGGTCCGCTTCTGTGATGGAGGAGAGTACATTCAAAGCTTCCTCGTAGGCACCGGCATTGATGTAATGAGTGCAGCCTGAATTTCACTGGAATCTCGAGTTTCATATTGCGTATGATATTGTTGCCGTTCCTGATATCCAAATGGATCAAATCCAAAGCCGAATGGGTCGTAACCGTTGGAGGCGGAACCGCCATAGCTGCTGGAATTATATCCATTATAAGATTGCTGCTGTGACTGCGGATTTTTGATTGCCTCATAAGCAGCGTTGATTTCATTCATTTTTTTTG
>CABRZL010000159.1 GCA_902475435.1 uncultured Eubacteriales bacterium
ATCTCCCGGAGATCAACCTCTTGAATATCATGAATTGCCTGCTGGTAGGAAATATTATCACCGGCCATCACACGAACAAGACTGCCATAGGCCTTCATGGTCGCACGCATATAGTCACCGGGATGTCCGGGAATATCCTTGATGTCCTTGCTAACTTCTTCCACCGCACGGGCAATATTGTCTAAAGTCTTGAATGTGGGGGGAGTATGACTGTAGTTTGCAGACATGGGAACCTCGCCGAACTGTTCCTCTGCGATCTTGCTTATTGAGGCTGTGATATCAACGATTTTTCTTGCGGTTTCTGGGTTCGTCCAATACATTGTGGACATTAGGGTCACTATCCTTTCTGATTTTATTCATTGATGCTGCAAAATTCAAAATTGCGCGGGTAATGGCAAGCAGCATAATGCTCAGGTTTCAACTCCTTTAATTCGGGCTGTTCTGTTTTACACTTTTCTGTTGCAAATGGACAGCGGGGATGAAAACGGCAACCTGCCGGCAGGTCGACCGGACTAGGGGGTTCACCCTCAATGGCATAAGTGCGTTTACGATTTGTTGGATCTATGACCGGAGCTGCCTTCATTAAAATTTCAGTATAGGGATGAAACGGAGATTCATAGAGCATCTCCGTGGGTGCCAATTCAATAATCTTTCCAAGATATATAACTGCTACCCGGTGAGAAACCATGCGTACAACGCTTAAATCATGGGAAATAAACAGATAAGAGATATCCTTACTATCTTGAATATCTGCCATCAAATTGAGGACCTGTGCCTGAATTGAAACATCCAACGCAGAAACCGGTTCATCAGCAACAATGAACTTTGGATGTACTGCCAAAGCACGGGCGATACCGATACGCTGTCTCTGGCCACCGGAAAACTCACCGGGATAGCGATCAATTACATTTCGGTGAAGACCAACCAGATCCAACAGTTGGTAAATCTCCTTTTCCAAGTCCTCCTTGTGATTTGGACCAGCAGGAATAATTTTATGTGTCTTCAGTGCCTCACTTAGAATCTGTCGAATACTCATTCTCGGATTTAGAGAAGAATATGGATCCTGAAAAATCATCTGCATAGCACTACGCTGTTCACGGAGTTCCGTACCCTTAATTTTGGTTATATCCTTGCCATTATAGAGAATAGAACCGCTGTCTGGCTCGTATAGGCGCAGAACTGTTCTTGCAAGAGTCGATTTTCCACAGCCAGATTCACCAACGAGACCCAAGGTTTCGCCTTCGTAAATCTTTAGTGAAACACCGTCCACTGCGCGAAGTGCGCGTACCGGTTTCTTCTGAATAGAGTCAGAAATATTGCGTTTTAAGGCAAAGCTTTTTTTCAAATCAACAACCTCCACAAGCGGAGGCCTGTTCATTTCACTCATCTATGACCATTCCTTTCTGCGAAAGGCACCAACGAGGAAGCAAACAGGGAGTTGGCGCTTTCCATATAGCTAGTTGCTCGATACTATTGATTTGTGGGAAGTTATACGACATGGCCCGCTGAAGACCTGCTTTTCGATGCCTTCTATAGTGGTATACCGATCATTTTCTTTCAGCATGCGGCTCTTTGCTCCTTGCTGCCAGAAGTGCATCTACATTATGACATGCAACAGTATGGTCATAACCGTGTTCTGTCATTTCAGGCAATTCCTTTCGACAAATCTCCGTTGCATATTTACATCGTGGAGCAAACGGGCATCCGGCGGGCATTGCTTCCAAGTCAGGTGGGGTCCCCTCAATGTTTTCAAGGCGAGCATGCGGATTGCGTTTACCATGTGGAATCGAGCGAAGCAATGCATCTGTATAGGGATGGCATGGCTTTGTCATTAGTGTAATAGTATCAGCCTGTTCTACAATGTGTCCTGCATACATGACTGCGACATAATCACACATCTGAGCCACAACACCCAAATCATGGGTAATCAAAATAATGCTCATATTGAGTTTTTCTTTCAGTTCGTTCAGCAAATTGATGATTTGATCTTGAATCGTTACATCCAGTGCCGTTGTCGGTTCGTCCGCTAACAAGATCTTTGGGTTTGCTGCAAGGGTTATTGCGATCATAACGCGCTGACGCATACCACCGGAGAACTGGTGAATATATTCATTCAGGCGCTGTTCAGGCATTGGAATACCAACAAGCCGCAGGAGTTCAAGTGCACGCTCCTTTTTTTGGGCCTTCGTCATGTTTTTGTCTTTCAGATTTTCATAAATCTGTTCCTTGATCTTCAGAACCGGATTCAGGGATGTCATTGGCTCCTGAAAAATCATACCAATTTCGCTGCCACGGATAGACTGCAATTCCTTTTTAGACATTTTCAAGAGATCTTTGCCCTGATACATAATTTCGCCGCCAACAATCTCGCCGGGTTTGTGAATGATTTGCATGATAGAGCGGCATGTCGTGCTCTTTCCACAGCCAGACTCACCAACAAGACCATAGGTTTCGCCGGGCATTAGAGAAAATGTTATGTCATCAACGGCCTTTGAAGTCGTGTTTTTTGTTTTAAAGTATGTTTTTAAATGTTTAATTTCCAGAATTGGTTGATCCATTACTATTCCAACTTTCTTTTTCCGGAGTTAAATCAGCGGCTTTTTGCACGGAGCAGATCAGCTACACCATCGCCGAACAGGCCGAAACCGATACCGGCAAAGCAGGTCGCAATACCAGGAAATACGCAGATCCACCATGCCTGTGTGATAAATGTACGACCGCCAGCAATCATTGCGCCCCACTCCGCAGTCGGTGCTTGGACACCGAGACCCAGGAAACTGAGGGAAGCACCTGTCAGCATGCACATGACAATATCGGAAGCAGCAAAGGTAATGGCGGAATTGATCACATTGGGGAGAATATGACGGAGGAGAATACGTACTTGACTATAACCAAGAACCTTTGCCGCCTCAACATATTCGTTATTTTTTGCTACAATGACTTCGCTGCGTACAAGTCGAGCATAATCTCGCCAGCCGACAAGCCAGATTGCCACGAACATATTCAACAAACCAGGGCCCATTATTGCAACAATAGCAATAACTAGCAGGACAAACGGAAAACTCATGACAATATCCAAAATGCGCATCAAGAGCGTATCGATCCATCCACCAAAATAGCCGGCTATCAGACCAATGATACTGCCAACAATCAACGGTACTATCATTGCAAAAATACCCATTGCGAGATCAATTCTAGTTCCCCATATAACACGGGAAAAAATATCACGGCCATAGTTATCCGTACCAAAAAGATGTTCGCTGCTTGGTGGTTGCAACACTATGCTGTAATCTTGGTAGTTTGGATCATAGGGAGCAATCATACCAGGAACTGCTGCGACGATTAAAAGAATCGCTATAATTGCCAAACTAATGTTAAAGGAAACGCTGATACCGAAAATGGACTTCCGCTTTTTCTTAGTATTCATTTTGTTCTTCCTCGCGTAAAAGTTTCGAAATTAATCAATTTGGATTGAGGGACACACGAGTCCAATCGTTGCAAGATAGTAGATACGGACCCTTTTTTGCCCGTTTATGGGCCGTTTCAAATGGTTATGTCCTCAAACCGATCTCTTCACTATTATTGAAAGTTACCAACTCTATGAGAAGCTGCAATGCCAAACCCTAACGCTACTACAACCTCAAATGCAAAAGGCCAACAAGTATTAGC
>CABRZL010000160.1 GCA_902475435.1 uncultured Eubacteriales bacterium
CCAAACCTACCATACCGGCGCCAACAACAGCTACTTTGCCGAAAACATTCTTTTCTCCGGAAATAATCTGATGTGACGTGACAACATTCGAAGAATCTACACCCGGTACATTGGGAATAATCGGTTTTGCACCACAGGCGAGAATAATCTGATCGTATTGGCACGTTTTGATCGTTTCAGGGGCTACTTTTTTACCCAACTGAATATCTACACCAAGTCGGCGAAGTTCTTCTTCCATAGTTTCACATAAACAGGTAATTTGTTCCTTAAAGGCCCCTCGGTCAGCCAGATTTAGACTACCACCAAGCCGATCAGCAGCCTCAAACAGAGTGACTGCATATCCGCGCTCTGCCAATTGTTTTGCAGCCTCCATACCGGCTGGTCCTCCGCCAATTACAGCGGCTGTTTTGCCATCACTGTCGGTTACCGCTTCCCTGGGATAGATATATTCGCAACCAGTTCTCGGATTGACGGCACATTTGATTGGCATCGAAGCATAGAGTTGTTCACGGCAGTAAAGACAACCCATGCATTGACGGATGCTGATGCTATCTCCACAAGCGGCCTTCTTTACAAATTGGGGATCTGCGATCAACGCCCGGCCGAGACATACGAAGTCGGAAACATCCTCCATTAAAAGCTGCTCCGCAAATTCAGGGCTTTTGATGGTATTGGTGGCCATCACAGGGATGGAAACAGCGTCATGAATCGATTTTGCAATGTGTTTCTTCCAACCGGGACGGTAGGAATATGGCTCACAGTTGGCATTGGGATTAAAATTGTTGCCATTACTGACATCCAATACATCTGCACCAGCTGCCTCCAAAATTTTGGCAATTTCCACACCGTCAGTTACAGTCAGTGTACCCGGAATATCCGGAGTGCATTCATCACCGGGAAAACGTACACTGACAGGAAAAGCTTTCCCACAAGCTGCATGTATTCCTTGAATTAGTTCCGTATAAAAGCGGCAACGATTTTCGACAGAACCGCCGTATAAGTCTGTTCTATCATTATAGTAGGGACTGAGGAATTGGTGAAGAAGATATCCGTGCGTCCCGGCCAGTTCAACACCATCAAATCCCGCTTTCTGTGCGCGGACAGCAGCATCAATAAACCGTTGCTCGAGAATTTTTATTTCCTGAACTGTCATCCTATGACCTGGAGTCCCACCAGGAACCGCTGGAATATCACTGGAAGTCCAAGGGGCACCTGCAGCAGTAGGGGAGCTTTTGGAACCATAATGATGAAGCTGTACAAAAGCATGACAGTCATGTCTGTGAATCGCCTCAGCAAGCCGCTGAAAGCCGGAGACATATTGATTGGATGTCAGTCGCAGCTGATAATCAACCGGACTGTTATTTATCTCGTCAACAGCTGTGGCCTCAACAATAATCAGACCTACACCACCCCGGGCACGTTCCTCATAATAGTTGATTGCACGCTGGCCAACGGAACCGTCTACTTCCCCATAAAGGACTTCCATCGGCGGCATGACGGCTCTATTTTTTATGGTAAGAACGCCAATTCTTCCCGTCTGAAAAAGTTTTTCCATGGTACTCTCCTTTTTCTAAATCAGTAAATTCCTTTCTCCGGGTTGGGTTCTTTATTCATGATTTCGCCGTTGGCACCGAAGTTGCCGCGCTTTATATCACTGAAAATATAGTAGACCAAAGTATCTTCCGGCAAAAAAGGTTTTATCTCTTCCTCAATTGCTTTGCATGCGGCATCTACCAGCTCCTGCGGACGGCCAGTCCACCAGATCTGAATGACAGGGGTAGGAGATGTGGTATCAATAAAGCTAATATGTATCTTTGCCTTTACATCGGCTCCACGACGGAGTCCTTTTTCGATTCCCTCGGCAATATGTGTTCTCGTTTCCTCATTAGATGCATCTTTACTCCACAGACAATTTACTACGGGCATAGGTATGACCTCCTAATTTATATTTTTTGTATTCCATCGCAATATAGATTATATGTCATAGGAAATACGTTTACATGACGGCTTTTAACGCCTTTCCGAGCAGCTTGATACCATCCGTAATTTTTTCGGGGCTTGCATTCGAATAATTAAGACGCAGCGTGTTGGTGGGACCTCCATTTGCAAAAAAGCTGTGTCCAGGGATATAGGCCACATTGTAGGATACGACTTGTTTCATGACAAGTGCAGTATCTATGTGTTCCGGAACCTCCACCCAAAGGAAGAGACAGCCATCAGGATGCGAACACTTTGTACCGCTTGGGAACTCGCTGGCAACCAGCGACATCATTAAATCGCGGCGTTTTACATATACACTGTTCAGGTGTCTAATATTTTTATTGATATCATTGTCTTCAAGATACTGATTCACAACATATTGCATGACAGTACTTGCTTGAAGATCTGCGCACTGCTTTGCAGTATTGTATTTTGCAAGCAAACCTGGTTCAGCAACGATCCAACCGAGACGAACACCGGGACTCAGAATTTTGGAGAAAGTACCAAGATAAATTACACGGCCTTCTGTATCCATACTTTTCAGAGAAGGGACAGGTACTCCCTCATAGCGCAGTTCCCCATATGGATTATCTTCAACAATTGGAAGATTATATTTGGAAGCCAGTGAAAGCAATGCCTTCCTGCGCTCCAGAGACCAGGTGCGGCCAGTGGGATTTTGGAAGGTTGGAATTACATAAATCAGCCTTGCGCGGTCGCAAGAGGCCAGCTTTGCCTCCAAATCCTCAGGTAGCATTCCATCTTCATCTGATTCGATAGAAAGAAATTTGCATTCATAGGAACCAAAAGAGGAAAGTGCTGCGGTATAGGTTGGATTTTCGCAGATGACCACATCATCAGGATTCAGAAACAGCTTGCCCGAAAGGTCCAGTGCCTGCTGAGAACCATTTATCATTAAAATATCATCAGCAGTACAGGAGATGTTTTCAATCTCATTCAGACGCTTTGCAATTTTCTGCCGTAGGGGCAAATAGCCTTCTGTTGTGCTGTATTGCAGCGCCTGCGCTCCAGCGCTACGAAACACCTTGTCGGCTGCAACCCGCATTTCCTCAACAGGAAATACTTCCGGAGCAGGCATCCCACCTGCAAAGGATATAATGCCAGGCTGTGCCGTCAACTTTAGTGTCTCTCTGACCACTGAGGAATTCATGCCCTTCACTCTGTTAGCATATCTGAGTTCCATAAGAATATCACTCCCAATCATTTTTTCCATAATAGCCATTATAGACGATTATTGTCATGTTTGCAATATAGGCTCGTTGAAAAGCGAGAACACAACAGAAAATCCTGTGACAACACTGTTGCCCCAGAATCCGGAGAGCAGGTATTGACTTTTATTCTCGGTTTGATAAAATAATTCTTAATTTAGCAAAAATACTAGAGAAAAGGTGAAATTTATGGCGATTATCTTTGATACCCGTCTTGCGGCAGCAAAAATCCTCGCAGATGAAGGAATCGAAATTGTCGACTGTTTTTCTACTGAGGCGAAAAAACGCAAGCCGATCCATGTCTGCATTCTGAATCTCCTTCCGGAAAAACCAGAAGCAGAGACTCAATGGCTCAGAGGACTTTCCTTTTCGGAATTCGATATTGAGGTC
>CABRZL010000161.1 GCA_902475435.1 uncultured Eubacteriales bacterium
ATCTTAGAAATAACTAATTATGGGAAAACTACACATACTTAATTATATTTGGCTTATTACTACTCTCATGTTTTAGCAGGAGCATAACCTCCTGCCAAAACGGAGGTCTTATTCTTTCTAAATAGCCCTGTACCTTCCTGATAGAGTTAAATAGCCCATCCTAGACTTTCTTGTTGAATATGATACAACTTTTCGTACAGCCCTTTCTTTTCCATCAATTCTTTATGTGTCCCCAGCTCGGCCAGTTTGCCATCTTCCAAAACGATAATCTGATCAGCATCCACCACCGTACGAAGCCGATGAGCAATCATAATGACCGTCTTTCCTTCCACCAACTTTGCAATAGCCCGTTGGATTAAAATCTCATTTTCCGGATCAAGGGATGCGGTGGCTTCATCAAGAAGAATAATCGGAGCATCTTTCAATAACGCGCGGGCAATAGAAATCCGCTGACGCTCACCGCCGGAAAGAGTACTGCCGTTTTCTCCGAGGACAGTCTGATAACCGTCCGGCAATCGCTGGATAAATTCGTCACAGTACGCGGCCTTTGCCGCCGCCATAACCTGTTCCTCGGTAGCGTTCATGTTACCTACGCAGATATTATTAAAAACAGTATCGTTGAACAGGGTCACATCCTGAAATACAAAGGACATACAGCGCATCAGGTGTTCTGGCTCAATGGTTTTGACATCCATACCACCAATGGTAATCTGACCCTTTCTTATATCCCAAAAGCGGGCAATCAATTTGGAAATCGTACTCTTTCCGCTGCCAGAAGGCCCTACCAGGGCTGTTATACTGCCAGCAGGAATAGAGAAAGACACATCCTTGATAACATCGTCACGGTTATATCCGAAAGTGACACTTTTCAGTTCAATGTCGTACTTGGATACATCTTTATCCTCGCCCTCCATAGCTGGTGTGGTCAGCAGAGTACGCATACGGTTGGTGACTGTTCCCAAGTGGAACAGAGAAGTCAACTGCGAAAGAATGGCAAGGATCGGCCCGTAAATCTTCGTGGAGAACATGAGCAGTACCAACAAAGGAAGCAGCTCAATCTCACCGCCGGTTATCAGCACTGTTCCAATGAAAATAGTGATGCCAAGTCCCGCTTGCAGGATCAGGCTGGCCCCCTGAACCAGAACACCGGAGGCCAGTTCTACCTTAATGGCGATTTTTCTCATGGCTTGGAGTGCTTTATCCAGCGTAGAGAAACGGGAACCACTAAGACCGCAGGATTTGATGATCTTGATACCTTCCAGGTATTCCTGAATCTGGCTGGACGCCTCCAATTTCACATCTACCTGTTTGTCAAACAGACGGAGTTGCAGTTTGCGTCCGCACCAGATGATGAGGAATGTAACCGGCATCGTGCAGAAAATCGCAAGGGCCATTCTCCAGTCAAAAAATGCCAGACAGATACAGGTCAGGGTAACGGAGATAATATTCGCAATCAGCGGCGGAATAGTACTGCTTAGCATGGATTCCATGCTGCTGCAATCAGCCATCATGTTTGTGGTAATATCGGATAAATCTTTCGTGTTAAAGAAGCTCATGGGGAGCTTGCGAAGATGTTCTGCAATCCGAAGTCTGGTCGTGCTGGCCTCCTTATAGGAGGCAATATAGGTTTTCCTATAATCGTTTTTCGCGGCCAGAAATACTAGGATAGCCGCAATCACTCCCAAGCCCAGCAGCTTCCATAGTGCGACCCACGAAATTGTTTCTCCTGTAAACGGTTTCAGCAGCTCCCAAAAGAGCAAGCAGGCTACCATTGAAGGAAGCAGTAGCGCAATATTGGTTATTGTGCAGGCTGTAATCGCTTTTTTCAGGTCGGAGTAGCCTTTCTCCGACAGCATTAGCTTTTCTTTCAGCTTACTCATAGATCACACCGCCTTTCCTGTGCTAATTTTCCAGTTGATCGACTCCGTATAGCTGCTCCACATCTGCGCGTATTTTCCACCCATCTTCAGCAACTCGTCATGGGTGCCGGATTCAATCAGGTGTCCTTTTTCCATGACAAGTATCTGGTCAGCGTTGCGAATCGTGGACAGACGATGGGCAATCATTACAACCGTTTTATTCTGGATTAGCTTTTCAAAGGCTTTTTGAATCAGGTACTCATTTTCCGGGTCGCTGAATGCAGTTGCCTCGTCCAGCACAATGATGGGAGCATCTTTTACGATAGCTCTTGCAATGGCAATCCTCTGGCGTTCACCACCGGAGAGATGAACGCCAGTGCTTCCAATCACAGTCTGATAACCGTTTGGAAGCTGCTCGATAAATTCGTGGCATCTTGCCGCTTTTGCCGCCGCAATCACCTGTTCCTCCGTAGCACCTGGATTTCCCATGCGGATGTTATCCATGATGCTCTGCTTAAAGAGGAATGTATCCTGAAATACAAAGCTGACCTTATCCATCAGCGTATCCAACGGAATATCCCGAATGTCAACGCCGCCGATTTGAATACTTCCGTCCGTCACATCATAAAATCGGGAGATCAGGTTGGCTATGGTACTTTTACCGCCACCGGAAGGACCGACAACAGCTGTTACCTTGCCCTGAGGCGCAAGGAAAGAGATGTGAGCCAAGGCCTTGACCTGAGAATCGGCTTCATAGGAAAAGCTGACATCTTGAAAAGCAATGTCATAGTTTTGTATATCAGCCGAGGTATTCTTTTCCGGCAGTACCGGGATGCGCAAGATTTCATCCATGCGCTCTACACTGCCGTCAATCTGCGTAAAGGACTCCGAGATATACATAATCTTATTCAGGATACCGGAAATCGCATGGACAATAATCAGGTAGAAAATGAATGTCAAAGAATACTCTCTGAAATCCGTAGTGTGCATCCCAATCAAAACACCCACCGGGATTAAAAACAGATAAATATTATTGATGATTGTGGTAAATGCAGGCATACAGTTTTGCCAGCCCAATGCGTACTCCAGCACGAAAGAGGTATAGTCCGTAATGGATTTACTCAACCGCTTAAAAGAATCTGCGGTCTGATTAAATGCTTTGATCTCCGGCATACCGCGCACATATTCCACAGAGGCGCTGTTCATGTTCTCCTGGGCGGTCTGAAAACGGTGCATTTTTTCCTTTGCTTCGCCGTTGAAGCCCGCAAACTGAACGATGAAGGCCAGAACAATACCGACCAGACAAACGATACCATACCGCCAGTCAATCCCAAGAAGAATAATGACCAGAACAAGCGGCGCAACCAAAGAGGCGACAAAATCCGGGAGCTGGTGAGCAATAAATTTCTCAACGCTTTCAATGTTTTCGTCCATGATTTTTCTCAGCTTGCCGCTTCCCAAGGTCAAATGATACCCAAGGGGAATATGCATGATGTGGTCGGCAAAGGCTACCTTCAATTCATAAAGTGTTCCAAACGCTGCAATGTGTGAACACAATAGGGCAAAAAAGTAAAATACGATGTTCCCCAAAATACCAGCCAAGGCAAGCCAGCCCCAAGTTGAGATTGTAGAAACATTCAAGAGCGACATATCCGGGTAAACAAACAGGATTTCCCGAATGATGTAATAAATTGATAAATAAGGTACAAAAGAACAAA
>CABRZL010000162.1 GCA_902475435.1 uncultured Eubacteriales bacterium
AACCATTCGTCCATTTCTGTTTTCCCCTCGGCGTTGGACTCTCTCGAACTATTATAGGACAATATGTGTCAAACTGCAAGTCTTTCGCCGTGCTGTTTTTATTGAATACTTACAAACAATCGTGACATTTTTCCGGAAATTTGATATAATTATTTTATCCATAATAGACAAAGGAGGCTATTTTATGATTTATCGGCAATCCTGTGGAGAAAAAATTTCTATGCTCGGCATGGGAAATATGCGTCTTCCAACAACAGATGGCAGAAACGGCCCCATTGACGTGCAATCCGCTCAAGAAATAATCAATCTTTTATACAAAAACGGAGTCAACTATTTCGATACTGCTTACATGTATCACGGCGGACAATCTGAGGTATTTATCGGAGAAACCTTAAAAAAATATCCAAGGAACAGTTTTTTTCTAGCGACTAAAATGCCTTCTGGCCCTTTAGAAGAAGGCCGCAGTCCGCAAGAACTCTTTGAGGAGCAACTTGCAAAATGTCAGGTCGACTATTTTGACTTCTACTTATTGCATAATCTCAACGAAAATTCTTATGACATATTTACAGATCCCAATAAGGGAGTGATCCCATATCTTCTGGAACAGAAAAAAAATGGACGCATCCGCCATTTGGGTCTATCCAGTCATGCGAAACCAGAAACATTGAATCGGTTTTTAGACACCTACGACTGTTTTGAATTTGTCCAGATACAACTGAATTATTTCGATTGGGAGTTTCAAAACGCAAAGCTTCAATATGAAATCATCGATGGGCATGGGTTGCCCGTATGGGTTATGGAACCATGCCGCGGCGGCCGTTTAGCTTCTCTCAGCGGCGAAGCAGATACGGTTTTAAAAGAAACAACGCCAGAAAATTCCGTGGCCTCCTGGGCGTTCCGATATCTATTGGGCCTTCCGGCGGTTCATGTGATCCTCAGCGGCATGACAACATTGGAACAGGCAAACGACAACTTAAAAACTTTCAATCAAGGCGCTCCTTTAACTCCGGCAGAAAATTCCGCGCTCGAACGCGCACTGGAATTATTCCGCGCACAACATATTATCCCGTGCACATCCTGTCATTACTGCGATGGCTGTCCGATGGAACTGGATATCCCGGAGTTATTAAGCCAATACAACCGCTATCGGCTGAATCCCGGCCCGATGATCTGGATGAGCATGGATCGCATTGATCCAAAGCGGCGCCCCGATGCATGTATCGCCTGCGGTGCCTGTGTCCACAAATGTCCGCAAAACATTCCCATTCCAGACCATATGGCTGCCTTTGCCGCTGATCTTGCCAAACTCCCAAAACCAGAACATCCTTAACTACAGAAACGGCTGCACGATCCAAGTGCAGCCGTTTTTCATCGAAATATTTGAAAATTTTCATCATAAACTTCAACCCTATGCGTCCAAGAAAAATTAGGTACACATTCTGGAATGTAACGTTCCATTGCCTTCACCAAATACTGTGGATTTAAAGCAGGATTCTGCGCACAAATAAGTGCATTTAATCTCAATTCCATAGGACTCAGTCGTTCCACTGCTATTTTTTCAATCAGGGGACAAATATTCTCCTCTTTCAGCCCCTTTTTTGTTTTTTTCTCCACCAAAATTTCTCGCTGCTGAAACAGCGCATCAATTTTTTTCATAATATCCTCGGACGCGCCATGATCATATTCCAACGTTACCTCACAGAAAAGATACCGGAGTTCTTTCACTTTGACTGGACTATCATAGGCCTCCAATACTCGAATTCCAACCGGAAAATACGGATTCAAACGCTCCGGCAGGGAACTTAGTTCAACGCCCTCTTCCTCTAAACAAAAATCTAACAGCTCACATTGACTACTCATACCAACACTCAGCGGCAACGCAATTGATACATAGGCATGCGGGCTCATTCCCTGCGTAAATTTCACATGGAGGCCCGCCCGCAAAAAGACACGTGGAAACAAGGCCATGGTATCCAAATGCGAAATATAAATGGCCTTATCCCGTTTTTCAAACCGAAGTCTATTCATCGCAATTCCCTCCATGATAGAGCAAATTTGCGCCGCAGCCGGTACATTGCTTTCGGCAATCCGGCGTAATTTCAGAACGATAAGCCGCTTCCCGTTCGCGCCAGAAAAAAGACTTTGGGATTCCGATGGATACTGTTTCCCAGGGAAAAATCTCATCTCGATCCCGTTCTCGCTGTGCATACCATGTCGGATCTATCCCACAGTCCGCAAACGCCTGCATCCATTTATCCATCTGAAAATAATCCGACCAGCCATCCATTTTGCATCCCAGTTCATGGGCCCGAAGCAGCACATCGCAAAGTTTCCGATCCCCTCGGCACAATACCGCTTCCAACATGCTGAGATCCGACTGGTGATAGTTGTAACGTATGGATCGGCTCGGCATTTTTGATTTCAACAATTGACAGCGCCGAAGATACTCCTCTGGTGTAATCTGTGCCTCCCACTGAAACGGGGTACCATTTTTAGGAACAAAAAATGCCGTTGAGACTGTAATCGTAACCCCACGAGACTTATTCGGCGTATTTTCTTTCCATGCTTTCAGTACTTTATATACCAGTTCTGCAATACCGACTACATCTTCGTCCATTTCTGTTGGCAGTCCGAGCATAAAATAGAGCTTGACCTTATTCCACCCACCGGCAAAAGCGAGTGAACAGGAACGCAAAATATCCTCTTCTGTCACATTTTTATTGATCGCATCTCGAAGACGTTGTGTCCCCGCTTCCGGGGCAAAGGTCAACCCGCTTTTTCGCACCTTCTGCACTTTCTCCATCAATTCCACAGAAAAATTATCTGCACGCAGAGACGGTAAACTCAGGTTAATTCCACGCGGAATACAATAATCCAGCATTTTATCCGCAAACTCTCCCAGACGCTTGTAATCAGACGTAGATAAACTGGATAACGTCATCTTATCATACCCTGAATTCTGCAGAGACTCAACTGCCAGCTCATAGAGCCTCTCTGGGCTTTTAGGCCGAACAGGCCGATAACAAAAGCCGGCTTGGCAAAATCGACATCCACGAATGCACCCTCGAAATAGTTCCAAAACCGTTCGATCATGGACAATCTGCGTGGATGGTACAATCGTATCTGTTGGATAATAGGCCGCATCCATATTTTGAACAATACGTTTTATAACGGTCTTTGGCGCGCCGTTTAAAGGGATAATCTCGCGAATTGTACCGTCATCGTGATAAGTATGCACATAAAAAGACGGGACATAAACCCCCGGAATTTTTGAAACTTCCTTCAAAAATTCTGCTTTAGAAAGTCCTTGCCGTTTTGCCTTTCGGAAACACTCCAGGACCTCAACGTCCAGATCCTCGCCTTCTCCTTCTACGCAGAAATCCAAAAAGTCTGCCATTGGTTCCGCGTTATATACGCTGGTACCACCTGCAAACACAATATTTTTTAATTCATTGCCGCGATCTTTGGCTTTCAATGGAATATGTCCCAGGTCCAGCATATTGAGTACGTTGGTATAGGCCATCTCATAGCCCAGGGAGAAACCGATAAAGTCAAAATTGGT
>CABRZL010000163.1 GCA_902475435.1 uncultured Eubacteriales bacterium
TTGGAAATTTCTTTTGGTGGGGGTTGCAAATACCCTGTTCGGAACTGTGGTGATGTTTCTGTGTTACAATCTGCTGCATATGGGCTACTGGATATCTTCAGCAGCCAACTATGTGTTGGGGAGCATTTTGAGTTATTTCCTGAATAAACATTACACCTTTCAAAATAGCGAGAAAGGGCCTGGTGTAGTGTTGCGGTTTGTCATCAACATTTCAGTCTGCTATTTGATTGCTTACGGTGTGGCTAAGCCCTTGACTGCGTGGATTTTGTCAGATATGGATAGGAGTATTCAGGAAAACGGGGCAATGCTGGTTGGCATGTGTCTGTTTATGGGACTGAATTATTTAGGTCAACGTTTTTTTGCGTTTCGATCAAAGAATGATACAGAAAGTAAATGATGGAAAGGGCGCCTGTTGGTTCATAGGCGCCCTTTTTATCTGTTTATGAAGAAATTCAGATTCAGTGAAATGCTGCGTGGAAGAAATCACTGGGAACTTTATGTATAATTTTGCTTGAAACGGGTACCCTTTCCGTGAGGTGAATTCCATGGAAAATCAGCCACATCCACGGCCGGAACCCACATATCCGGTTCCCATTACCCATGAAAATATTTGTGCTATTTTTAACGGCGCTGGAGATTTTTCGATGCGTCAAATACTGGCAGGGCCGGATCAGCAGAAAATATGGGTGTATTCCATTGATGGATTGGTATCCGGTGCGGATATTTCTGATTTTGTTATTAAGCCGCTAATGCAGATTCAGCATCCTGTAGATGCTACGGCTGCGGAACAGATGGTAATTTACAATGCTGTGGCCAGCGAAGCAAAAGATATGGATTCCGTGGCCAGCAAGCTGGTTAATGGTTTCTGCGTGGTGCTTTTTGGAGAAAACGACGCGGTTGCATTTGAAGTTAAGACTGGAGAAAAACGCTCGATCTCCTCGCCGGAGGTGGAAAACACCATCAAGGGAGCCAAAGATGCGTTTACAGAAACCGTACGCACCAATACAAGTTTATTAAGGCGCCATCTTCGAACGCCGGAACTTCGGTTGAAGGAACAGGTTGTAGGCCGGCGGAGCCTGACAAATGTAACGATCTGTTCTATTGCAGGTATCACCAATCCAAAACTGGTGGAGGCGGTGTGTAACCGACTTGCGTCTATTGACATCGATGGAATGCTGACGCCAGCGACGGTGGAGGAATATCTCACAGGTTCCCGGAAAACGGCGTTTCCGCTGCTAATATTTACCGAGCGCGCGGATCGCTTTGCCTGGGGACTGCTGGCGGGACGTGTAGGCGTGTTGGTCGACGGATTGCCATTGGGGTATCTGCTGCCTTGCACATTGGATGCTTTTTTAGAATCTCCGGAAGATCGCGGAGGAAATTATATTGTGGCATCGGCGGTCAAGTTTCTCCGCGTTTTGAGTTTGGTGGCGGCGCTGTTGACCCCGGGCTTTTTTGCCGCAATTTGTTTGTATCACCAGGAGATGATTCCGACAGCGCTGCTGAAAGCAATCGTAGAAAGCCGTCAGGCGGTACCGTTGTCTACGGGTGCAGAAGTGCTGTTGCTGCTTATTGCATTTGAACTGTTACAGGAAGCGGGATTGCATTTGCCGCAAAATTTGGGGCAGGCTGTTTCTATCATTGGAGGGTTGGTGGTTGGATCGGCAGCGGTAGAAGCCAGCCTGATATCCCCGGCGGCGTTGATTGTAGTAGCTGCGGCAGGTATTTGCGGTTTTACTCTTCCGCAGCGGGATTTTGCGGATGCAATTCGCGTTTGGCGGTTTGCCATTGCACTGGGGGGGATGGCAGCCGGGTTGGCAGGTGTTACCATGGTATTTATGTTGATGCTGATTCATTTGGGAGATTTGAGCAGTCTTGGAGTAGAGTATTTGTATCCGATCAATTATGGGAGATTGCCGCTGCTGAGGCCAAGACTTGTGACAGAAAAATGGCGGAAGGGTGTATTGCATCCTCAAAATCGACGTAATCAGAGGTGAGCTTGTGAAAAAGTGGCTTCTTGGATTGTTGGTAGTTTTGGCGGTAAGTTTTTTTGATCTGTGGCCTTTTCCGCAACAAGATGCTGGGGAACTGTATATTGTGGAGACATTGCTGTTAGAAGCGGAAGAAAACCAGGTGCACCTATATGCCGGAGAGCTTTCTGCCAGTGGTGCAAATATAGAAGAGGCTTTGTCGGCCATGGAAGAAAATACGCCGGGACAATTGTTCTTGCGACAGACGCGGAGACTGATTTTCTGTGACGGTGCGGAACGAAACTGTAATCCTATGGATTTGCCGGAACAACTTCCGATGGGAGTCTGTGTCTATACTTGGAGCGGAGCTGCAGAAGCGTTAGATATGGAGAATATAAATAAGGTATTGGAAGCGCGGGAACGCAGAAACAAAAAGACACCGACGCTGGCAAAGCTGAAGAATGATGCTATAACGGGACAACCCCTTGTATTGGCGACATTGGAACAGGAGGAGAACCATGAGGGAGTATAGAGAGGCAGGAACGTTTGGAGCCACAGTTGCGATTGCAGCCATGGTGACAGCAGGTTTCTCGTGGGTTCCTGTTTTGATGGGGTGGTGTATCAGCACAATTATTATGTTGATACTTCCGATACGAGGGGAAATTCAGGGTAAATTTTCCGCTTTTATTATTTTGCTGGGCGGCATTATCGTGATTGCAGCCGCAGCGCTTGGAGCGGAAGATGCATTCCCGGAGGACAGCACATTCCCTTTTGTATCAGCTGTATTATTGTTGCTGCTTTGGCGTGCGATGTGTGGGGAACGCCGGACGCCTGGAGACGTTGCAAATATTTTGGGGATCATCCTGTTGCTGGTGCTGGCGGTTGTGGTTTTGTTTGGGATGGTAGATGTAAGCTGGGAAGAGAACACACCTGGTTTGTGTCCATGGTTTCAGGTCTGCATTACAGTTGCAGCGACCAGTCCGTGGTGGTGCCTGCGCCGTGGTCCGCGTTCCAGCGGAACCTGGGGATGGTATGGAGCCAGCGCCGCAATATGTCTGGGGCTAAGTCTGTTGACCCGTGGTATTTTGGGGAGCGGACTGGTAGAGCAGGAAGCGTTCCCACTGTATCGAGCAGTGCAGACCATTCGTATCCTCGGTGTCCTTCAAAGGTTTGAAGCTCTGCTGGCGGCCTCAGTGCTTATGGGGGCGTTTTGCATTCTGCTGTTGTCAGGAAATCGAATGGCTGAAGCTTTGGATATTTTGTTGCCTCAGAAGCCGCGAAAATGGAAGAGTGGCATTGTAATATTGCTGGCGTTTCTTTTGGAATGGGGATTTCAACAATTAACTAATATAACTATGTTAGAAACAATATTTTGGATTGCTGCTCCCGTGCTGGCGCTATGGGTTGCGTTCGCTGGAAAAAAGGAAAGCGAAGGAAGTATTGACAAAAGTGGAGAAGGGGACTAAAATAGGTAAGCTCATGAAAAAGGAGCCGCCAGAGGAAGGAAAATCAGAAAAAATTCTGAAAACCGGGGAAAAAGGGTATTGACAAGAAGGGACTGGCGTGATAGAATAATC
>CABRZL010000164.1 GCA_902475435.1 uncultured Eubacteriales bacterium
CAATTACTCCATGTTCATTCCAGGCATCATCATTGGAGTAATTGGGATCGTAGGTATTTCAGTAGCCTATCCCTTGTACAACCACATTACAAAAAAGCAGCGGAAAAAGCTGGCTCCTGAAATTTTGAGACTAACAGATGAGTTGATGCAATGAAAAGCTGTAGGAAACCAGCCGTTGAACAACTACCAATCCTGATCTTTTTTCCTCTGTTTTCTTGACAAAAACCTCTGTGGATGGTATCCTATTCATGGCTGTACAACTGACGGAAGTGGAATGACCACATGGAGTACAGTCTTTAGGAGCCGACCGTCTGGGCAAAGTCCGGGGCGTGTTGGCTTTATCTTTTTCCCCGGCAACTGATTTTTCCAACAAAGGAGTGCGCTTATGAATCTCATTGACATGAACGAATATCTGCGGAATCATGCTTATCCCGGCCGGGGCATATTGCTGGGCCGTTCCGCCGACAACCAATATGCAGTCATTGCCTATTTTATTATGGGCCGCAGCGCCAACAGCCGCAACCGGATATTTACTGCTGTGCAGGAAGACAATGGCATTATGACCGAGGCATATGATCCTGCAAAAATGGAAGACCCCAGCCTCATCATCTATCATCCCGTCCGTACGCTTCCTAATGGTTTTACAATCGTTACCAATGGTGACCAGACGGACACGATTCGTGACTTTATGCAGGAAGGACATTGCTACCGTCACGCCTTGCTGACACGGACTTTTGAGCCGGATCCCCCCAACTATACACCCCGTATTTCCGGCGTGTTAAAAGCAGACGGCAGCTATAATCTTTCTATCCTGAAAAGCGCTGACGGAAATCCTGACAGTTGCCATCGTTATTTTTATGAATACGATAATCCGCTGCCCGGAGAAGGCCATTTTATCCATACCTACCAAGAAAATTCCGATCCTCTCCCCTCTTTTGAAGGAGAACCCCGACGGGTGGCCATCACTGCACCGGATGCAGATACGTTGGCCAATGCGTTGTGGAATCATCTGAACGAAGACAACAAAGTCTCATTGTTTGTTCGTTATGTTAATTTAAAAACCGGTGCGGTCTCTGACTGCATCTACAACAAAAACGGAAACTAAACGGAGGAATTTTTCATGAATGAACTTGCTCTGAAATACGGCTGTAACCCCAATCAGAAGCCTTCTCGCATTTATATGGAAGATGGAAGTGATCTTCCGGTCACTGTTTTAAACGGCCGCCCCGGTTATATCAATTTTATGGACGCCTTAAACAGCTATCAACTGGTGAAGGAACTCAAAGAAGCTACAGGGTTACCCGCTGCCGCATCATTTAAACATGTCTCCCCTGCAGGTGCTGCAGTGGGACTTCCTCTAAACGATGTAGAAAAACAAATCTATTTTGTAGAGCACAATCAAGAACTGACTCCCATTGCTTGCGCCTACATTCGTGCAAGAGGCGCTGACCGGCTGTGTTCCTACGGAGACTGGGCTGCGCTTTCCGATATCTGTGACGCTGCTACTGCATTTTACCTGAAAGCTGAGGTTTCCGACGGCATTATTGCTCCCGGCTATACTGACGAAGCATTGGCAATTCTGAAAACCAAGAAAAAAGGAAATTACAACATTGTACAGATCGATCCAAACTATACTCCACAGCCTCTGGAACGCCGGCGGATCTATGGCATCACCTTTGAGCAGGGACGCAATGACCTAAAAATCGATAAAGATCAGCTGCAAAACATTGTCAGTGAAAATAAAAACCTTCCGGACGCTGCAAAGATAGATCTGCTGACTGCTCTCATTACCCTAAAATACACGCAGTCCAATTCCGTCTGTTATGTCAAAAATGGTCAAACCATTGGAGTCGGTGCTGGTCAGCAATCCAGAATTCATTGTACCCGTCTGGCAGGCAATAAGGCTGACAATTGGCTGCTTCGCCAGCATCCCAAGGTATTGGGCCTTCAGTTCGTGGACGGCATTCGCCGCCCTGACCGTGATAACGCCATTGACATATACATTTCCGATGAATATGAAGACGTCCTGACAGATGGCGTATGGCAGGAAACGTTTAAGGTAAAACCGGAAGTCCTTACACCGGAGGAAAAGAAAACCTGGATTTCGCAACAGTCAGGCGTTTCCTGCGGCTCTGACGCTTTCTTCCCCTTTGGCGATAACGTAGAACGCGCCCGAAAGTCTGGTGTAGCTTATATCGCGGAACCAGGTGGATCCATCCGAGATGACAACGTCATTGCGGCCTGCAATAAATACGGCATTGTTTTATGCTTTACCGGCAACCGTCTATTCCACCATTAAAACCCACATGATAAACGCGGAAACAGCTTTGGAGGCCCATTATGAAGAAATGGTATAATGAAGAGTATAAATGGGAAATTGAGGTAACGGATTTTCTCCACAGTGACTATACCGAGCGGTATTGTCGAAACGGCGAAGAAATCGGAGATAAGTATACCTGCACCTACGGCTGTCCGGTCAATGCCAGTGGCCAAGGAATTTGCTCCAAAACCATGATGATGATATTCCCTATCATGGAAGCTGTCAGAAGCGGCGGAGACTTAGAGAATATTGGCGGCAACAGTAAAATATTGCAAAGAAATTGTATGTCCTGACGGCTGCATAATGTTTCGTATAACAACAAAAAACTCGGGAACGAAAATTTTTACAAAGTGAAATTTTTTGACTGATTCTGTAGAGACGTTCCCATGGGGGCACAACTGCTGGTTGCGCTACTTCTCCACACAGGTATTTTTATATTTTCTACTGCCTCCTGAAAAGCCCAGGACAATGTTAACGCAGACACATATGGGTTTCATTTCTGATCCACATCTAACCAGAAAGGATATGCAATGAACCAATATACATGGCTAGACTCCTATTTGCTTGCCAAGCCCGGCGCAGAAAAGGACTACAAAGTCGAATGGGGTTGGTGGCGCTATCGCGTGGGTGGTAAACTTTTTGCCGCTACCTGTTAACCGGATCCCCAGTATCAGGGATATGACTGCCGAGAACTGCTGAATTTAAAGTGCAACCTCGGACTTTCTGAGTTGCTGCGCATCGAATTTCCCGATATTATCCCCGGTTTTTACTCCGATAAACGCCACTGGATCTCTGTTTTCCTGGATGGGGCGGTACCGGAGGACGTGCTCAAAGATCTATGCGATCAGTCCTATACCTTAGTGTTTCAGAGTCTCACAAAAAAACTACAGCGAACATTGACGAAACCTGATCATCTGTAAAATCCCTTGACTGTTTTCCAACTTTACATCCAAAAAGGGGGATTCCCGTATGGCCGTACATTTTTATGACACCGTGTCGGATGATCTTCTGCAATTTGCAGTCATCATTGCCATGCATGAAAGGCGACTTGTATTCTGTCAGCACAAAGCCAGATCTACATTGGAGATCCCCGGTGGCCACCGGGAGCCCGGAGAATCCATTGAGGTTACCGCCAGACGGGAATTACAAGAGGAAAC
>CABRZL010000165.1 GCA_902475435.1 uncultured Eubacteriales bacterium
TGCGCCTAGCATACATGCAATCGCAACATCTCTTCCAGTCATCAGTTTGCCATCTGCTTCTATAAGCACACGGCTGCGTAATCCATTCATAATAAGAGTCTGATGGGTTTCCGCGACTCCAAGTTCCCAAGGAAGTCCTGCGTTTTGAATTGACGTTTTAGGCGCCGCACCGGTGCCGCCATCAAAGCCAGAAATTAAAATTAACTGCGCTCCTGCTTTTGCCACTCCCGCTGCGACAGTTCCAACGCCAGCTTCTGATACCAATTTTACTGAAATGCGCGCATTACGATTCGCATTTTTGAGGTCATAAATTAGCTGCGCCAAGTCTTCAATCGAATAAATATCATGGTGTGGCGGCGGTGAGATCAAGGTCACGCCGGGCGTTGAATACCTGGTTTTGGCCACCCAAGGATAGACCTTTTTCCCTGGAAGATTGCCTCCTTCCCCCGGCTTTGCGCCCTGAGCCATTTTAATTTGAATTTCCTCTGCATTGACCAAATATTTGGAGTCTACTCCAAATCGAGCCGAGGCAACCTGTTTTACCGCAGAACAACGATTGAGCCCATCAGGACCAATTCGATAACGACTTTCCAGTTCCCCTCCCTCTCCAGTGTTTGATTTTGCACCAATGGAGTTCATGGCAATCGCCATACATTCGTGCGCCTCTTCACTGAGAGAACCAAAACTCATCGCCCCTGTTTGGAACCGTTTTACAATGCTTTCAACACTTTCCACCTCATCAATCGGAATTCCTCCTGTCTCCGGAAACTGAATTTCCATGGCACCACGAAGATTGATAATATTTTTAGGATCATTGACCAGAGCTGCATATTCTTTATATTTCTCATAATCAGCCGTCTGCGTTGAAAGCTGCAGAAGATGAACGACCATGGGACTATAAAGATGCCGCTCTTTGCCTGCGCGATATTTGTGAAGTCCAACTGCCTCCACCGATACATCTGTATATAATTCCAATGGATCAAAGGCCTTGTCATGCAGCGCATTTACGTCTTCCTGAATCTCTTTCAGCCCAATACCACCGACTCGGCTGACCGTTCCCGTGAAATACTTCTCAATAACATCTGCATTGATGCCAATCGCCTCAAAGATTTGGCTTCCCTGATACGACTGGATCGTAGAAACGCCCATTTTGGCCGCAATCTTAACAATACCGGAAAGTACCGCTTTCGTATAGTCTTTTTCCGCAGCATAGTAGTCTTTGTCAAGCAAACCGTCCTCAATCATCCCCTGAATACTTTCCAGTGCCAGATAAGGATTGATCGCTGATGCTCCATATCCCAATAGGGTTGCAAAATGGTGGACCTCTCGCGGCTCTGCCGTCTCAAGGATAAGTCCTAATGCAGTACGCTTTTTTGTGCGGACACAGTGCTTTGCAACAGCCGATACTGCTAGAAGCGATGGGATCGCCACATGATTTTCATCTACACCACGATCCGATAAAATGATAATATTGGTACCCTCGCGATAAGCGTGGTCAACTGCATTGCATAAGTGATCCAGGGCCTTTTGTAAACTGGTATTCTTATAATATAGGATAGATATGGTATGTACTTTGAACCCACGTTTGTTCATGTTACGGATTTTCAACATATCCAAACTCGTTAAAATGGGGTTGTTGATACGCAAAACACGGCAATTCTCCTCTTTTTCTTCCAGCAGATTACCATCTGTTCCCACATAAACATTTGTAGCCGTCACAATTTCCTCTCGAATGGAATCAATAGGCGGATTGGTAACCTGTGCAAAATGCTGCTTGAAATAATTGAAAAGAGGCTGATGCATGTCAGAAAGGCAGGCCAATGGCGCGTCAATTCCCATTGCGGTAGGCTGCTCAGCACCCGTCAGCGCCATAGGTGCAATGGATAGCTTGAGATCCTCATAGGTGTAGCCAAACGCTTTCATTATTCTTGCACGTTCATGTTTGGAGTATTTGGGAACAGATTGATTCGGAATAGGCAGATCTGATAAATAAACAAGCTGATTATCCAGCCATTGCCCATAAGTGGCCTGATTTGCATAATAATCTTTTAGCTCATCGTCTTCAATCACACGGCCCTGTTTGGTATCCACCAAAAGCATTTTTCCCGGTGTTAGTCTCGCTTTTTTGACAATCTTTTCCTCAGGTATATCAAGCACACCAACTTCAGATGCCAAAATCAGACGTCCGTAATATAGTAGCGCGACGGTCGCAGACCATTGCGATCCAATACTGCCCCCATTTGATCTCCATCTGAAAAAAGAATGGAAGCGGGACCATCCCACGGTTCCATCATGGTCGCATAATATTGATAAAAGTCCTTGCGTTTCTGGTTCATAGCCCGATTGTTAATCCAAGGCTCCGGAATCGTAATCATCACAGCCTTTGGGAGTTCCATACCACTCATCACAAGAAATTCCAGCGTGTTATCCAGCATTGCAGAATCAGAACCGGCAACATTAACCACAGGGAAAATTTTTTCTAGATCATCTTCTGCAAATACAGATGTCTCCATTGTTTCTTCTCGTCCAAGCATACGATCGGCATTTCCCTGAATGGTATTGATTTCTCCGTTATGTACAATAAAACGATTGGGATGTGCACGCTGCCAGCTGGGGTTCGTATTTGTAGAAAATCTGGAATGTACCATTGCGATGGCGGATTTTACTCGGGTATCCTGTAAGTCAAGATAAAATTTACGCAGCTGTTTTACCAAAAACATTCCCTTATAAACAATTGTACGGCTTGACATGGACACAACATAGGTATCCTCATGACTTTGCTCGAACTCGCGCCGGAGAACATAAAGCTTCCGATCAAATTCCAACCCTTTCTCGCAGTCAGCAGGACGTTTGAAGAACGCCTGTTCTATACATGGCATAAACTCTTTTGCCCGTTGTCCCAATACGCTCGGATCTGTCGGAACTTTGCGCCAGGCCAGCAATTTCACTCCACGCTTAACACAAATGGTCTCCAACATTTTCTTTGCCTGGTTGCGGTGCAGCTCATCTTGCGGGAAGAAAAACATCCCAACACCATAATCGCGTTCTTCTCCAAGCGCAATATCCGCCATTTCTGCCAGAAAAAATTCATGGGGAATCTGCAGCATGATGCCGACACCGTCGCCAGTCTCGCCAGTTGCATCTTTCCCAGCCCGATGTTCTAATCGCTCAACAATGGCTAACGCGTTATCTACCGTATCATAATCTTTTTTACCATCAATATTGACAATTGCACCAATGCCACAATTATCGTGCTCAAACGCAGGATCGTATAAGGGCGGTATCAATTTCTGATTTTTTGTCATCTGCAACACCTCTTTGCGCGAAGTCATGGCTGCCTCCTGGAATTTCAAAAAATGAATTTTTCAATCTAATCGCTCGCAGCTCAATTGTTGTTATTGAACATTATAATTTTATAACTTGCATATGTCAATAATATTTTG
>CABRZL010000166.1 GCA_902475435.1 uncultured Eubacteriales bacterium
GAAAGTTATTTCCCCAAAGGTGTGACCTTTATATAAGTGTAATAAATATAAAAGGAGTTGACGGTAATGGCTAATACTACCAACTTCAGCCTTCGAGTGGACAACGACATTAAAAGGCAATGCGAAGCTATATATGGCGAATTAGGTCTAACGCTTACCGCTGCAATCAATGTTTTTATGCGTCAATCTCTCCGTGTCGGCGGTTTTCCTTTCGATGTTCGGTTGAATCAAACGACTGTCGAAACGCTTACAGCAATGCTGGAAGCAGAGCAAATTGCCGATGATCCGTCTGTAAAGCGCTACTCTGATGTTGAAGAAGCGTTGCGGGATTTGAAGAAATGAGCAAACCGTTGGATATTGCCTGAATAAACCAGTTTAAGAAAGATTACAAGCAGGTAGTCGAGCGGCGGTTGAACATTACCCTTCTTGCTAATCTTATCCACAAGTAGGAAAACAGCGAATAGCTTCCAGACAGGGACAGAGATCACAGCTTGAAAGGGAATTCGGGGTGAAGCGCAAAGGTGGATTGCGCCGAAAAGTGGTAGGTTAAAATGGTGCGTAGGACAAGTCTTACTTTTCCATAGCTCCTTCTGATATCAGATCACTTTCGATACCCTTCAATGATTTCACGTCCTTATGTATCAGATGGAAAAGTTTTTGGGGCGGCGGTGCTTCGCCGCCCGCCGCCTTCCATCCGGCCAGAAAGGCAATGCGTACCATGGAAAACAGGGCGTTTTCAGCCTGGTCATATTCGTGTCGGTCCAGAAAATCACTGAATGCCTGCTCAAATTGATTTGTCTGCATGATTTCCAATCCTCCGAATTGTTTGTTGGACATAGTTTCGACCATAACGAATTGCTGTAGGGAAGCGGATTACCTTAATTTTAGGACATATAGTCCTAAATTACAATAGGACAAAATGTCCTATTGTATAGTTGCATTGGTGATGATAATGCAACTAAGAATTCGTGACCTGCGAGAAGATCGGGACCTGTCCCAACAGCAAATTGCAGATTATCTGATGTGTGATCAGTCCCTGTATTCCAAATACGAGCGGGAGGAACGCGCTGTGCCGCTGGAAGTCGTGGCAAAGCTGGCCGATTATTACAATACCAGCATAGACTATCTGGTTGGGCGGACAGACCGAAAAGAACCTTACCCACGGGCGAAATGAAAACCGATGCTGTCATTGGCAGCATCGGTTTTTCTGTTTTTATTCATACCTAATACGGTATCGTACGCTTGCGTTTTGCCCCGTTTTGCGCGTATAATACTCTTGAAAATTTATACAGTTTTTGCGGAAAGAGCGCAAAACTAGACGGAAGAAATTAGCAATTTGGAGGAACCAGCGATGGCAGAGACCAACACAAGCAATATCGGCTTTGAGAAACAGATCTGGGACGCAGCCTGCGTGCTGCGGGGTAATATGGACGCCTCGGAATACAAATCTGTGGTTTTAGGGCTGATTTTTTTAAAATACATCTCCGATCGTTTTGAGGCCAAGCACCAGGAACTGGTGGAAGAGGGCGACGGCTTCGAGGAGGACAAGGACGAATACCTGGCAGAAAACATCTTCTTTGTCCCAGAAAATGCCCGTTGGGGCGTGATCGCCGCAGCGGCCCACACCCCGGAGATCGGCACCGTCATCGACGAGGCCATGCGCAGCATTGAAGCGGAGAACAAGCGCCTCAAGGACATCCTGCCCAAGAACTTTGCCCGGCCGGAGCTGGACAAGCGCCGCCTGGGAGAGGTGGTGGACCTGTTTACCAACATCCAGATGGTGGAGCAGGGCAACAGCAAGGATATTTTGGGCCGCACCTATGAATACTGCCTGTCCAGATTTGCCGAGCAGGAGGGCAAGCTGGCCGGTGAATTCTATACCCCCGCATGCGTGGTGCGCACCCTGGTGGAGATCCTGCAGCCCTTTGACGGCCGGGTCTATGACCCTTGCTGCGGCAGCGGCGGCATGTTTGTCCAGTCCGCCAAATTCATTGAAAACCACGGGGGCAACATCAACCGGATTTCTGTTTTTGGCCAGGACTCCAATCCCACCACCTGGAAGATGGCCCAGATGAACCTGGCCATCCGGGGCATTGAGGCCGACCTGGGCAAATTCAGTGCCGACACCTTCTTTCACGACTGCCACCCTCAGCTGAAGGCGGACTTCATCCTGGCCAATCCTCCCTTCAACCTGTCGGGCTGGGGGCAGGATAAGCTGCTGGACGATGTGCGCTGGCAGTACGGCACGCCCCCCGCCGGTAACGCCAACTTTGCCTGGCTGCAGCACATGATCTGGCATCTGGCCCCCAATGGCCGCATTGGCATGGTGCTGGCCAATGGCTCCCTGTCCTCCCAGTCCGGCGGGGAGGGGGAGATCCGGAAAAACATCATCAACGCCGATCTGGTGGACTGCATTGTGGCCATGCCCCCCCAGCTGTTCTACACCACCCAGATTCCCGTCTCCCTGTGGTTCTTGGCCAAGAACAAGAAGCAGAAGGGCAAGACCCTGTTTATTGATGCCCGCAAAATGGGCACCATGGTGTCCCGCAAGCTGCGGGAGCTGACCGATGAGGACATCCAGAAGCTGGCGGATACCTACAACGCCTTTGTGGACGGCACCCTGGAGGAGGTCAAGGGCTTCTGTGCCATGGCCACCACCGAGGAGATCGCCAAGCAGGACTACATCCTCACCCCGGGCCGGTATGTGGGCATTGAGGAGCAGCAGGACGATGGGGAGCCCTTTGAGGAGAAGATGGGCCGGCTGACCCGGGAGCTGTCGGAGCTGTTCCAGCAGTCCCACGAGCTGGAGGCGCAGATCAAGGAGCGACTGGGGGCGATTGGGTATGAAGTATAAGTGGGGAGAGTTGATATCTCTTGAGTATGGCAAACCCGTAAAGGATAAGGCAAAAACCGACGGACAATATCCAGTGTATGGAACAAACGGTCAGATTGGGACAAGCGATTTACCCCCGCTTTGTAATCATGCCTCATTTATTTTAGGCAGAAAGGGAGCGTATAGGGGAGTACACTATTCATCAGTACCATTTTCGGTTATTGATACTGCATTCTATGCAGAGAATTTACACCCTGAATTGCTCAATGTTGAGTGGGCCTATTATAAATTCCTTACTTACGATATTAACAGTATGGATAGTGGCTCTGCTATTCCCTCTACTGATCGATATGAAATTTACGCCATCGAAGTAGATTTGCCAGAAATTAAGGTTCAAGAGAAGGTAGTTGAAATTCTTAGTTCTCTTGACGACAAAATCAAGCTAAACCGCAAAATAAACGAGAATTTAGAGCAGCAGGCGCAGGCTATATTTAGATCATGGTTTTTGGATTACTTGCCTTTTAATGGTATCAAGCCAATCAGCTGGAAGTTTTGTACTCT
>CABRZL010000167.1 GCA_902475435.1 uncultured Eubacteriales bacterium
AGGAAAAATACCCGGAGCTTGGAAATCTGATGCCACGAGATATTACCGCCAGAGAAATATGGAAGGTCAGCCATGGATCCGAGGTATTTCTTGATATGACGGAAATATCGAAGGAGGTCATTTCAAATAAGCTGTCTGGCTTAGCAGATGACTGCATGACATATCTGCATAAGGATATCCGGAAGGAACCGGTGCCTGTTTTGCCAGGAATCCACTACTTCATGGGTGGTATTCTTGTGGATGAACAGCACAGAACGTCGATTCAGAATCTTTATGCTGCCGGGGAATGCTGTGCCCAATATCATGGTGCAAACCGTCTGGGTGGTAATTCCCTGTTGGGCGCATTGTACGGAGGACGTGTTGCGGCAAAGTCAGCCTGCGAACAAGCTGACGGCGTAGTTTTATCTTGTGCGGCGCAGATAGATATTCCACCAGTGCAGGAAATTGTGGGAACAAAACAATTAAATCAGGCTATGCAGGATTCTCTTGGGGTTGTTAGAAATGGAAATTCCATGTTAAAAGGGATTCGGAAAGTGCAGGAACTAAAAGGAACTCTGCCGTTGCTTGGTCTTGCAGTTCTCCAAAGCGCCTTTGCCCGAAAAGAAAGCCGGGGAGCGCACTGGCGGGAGGATTATTCTGAATGCAACAACAGGGATTTTCTCAAAACGACGGTGGCACGATTTGACGGAAAGCAGATACAAATTTCCTTTATGTCTGTTCCAGAGAGGCGGTGATTAACTTGGTATATAAAGTACGGATTCGGCGACAAGAGAATCAGAAATCAGACAGCTATTGGCAGGAATTTGAGTTTGGCGGAAGTGAAAATAGTTCTATTGCCGCTGTCTTAAACGAATTGAATAGTCGTAGCCCACTGACAGATGCATGTGGGAATACGGCTGCTCCTATTGGATGGGAATGCGGTTGTATGGTACGTAAATGCGGAGCGTGTGCCATGCTGATCAACGGACTTCCCCGGCTGGCCTGCTCTACATTTTTGAATATGCTAAAGAGCAGTACCGTTACGCTGGAACCACTCAGTAAGTTTCCTCTTGTCAGGGATCTGATTGTTGACCGGTCATTCCTGTTTGAGAACTTGAAGAAACTAAACCTTTGGTTGGAAAGCGAAGCCTATATGATTGAATTTACACACGAACCGAGGTATCAGTCGGCTCGCTGCCTGATGTGCGGGTGCTGCCTTGAGGTTTGTCCAAACTTTTCTTCAAAGGGTACTTTTGCTGGAGCGGTTGCAGCGGTCAACGCTTTTCGGATTCTGAATGAAGAACAGGAAATAAGCCATCGGAATGAGGTTTCAACTCAATATAAGGAAAATTATTTTGAGGGATGCGGGAAATCATTAGCTTGCCATAACATTTGCCCGATTGGTCTGCCTGTCGAAGAATTGATCGTGAGGTCAAATTCGGTAGCTATTTGGGGAAGACAGTGAGTATCAAAACGCTGATTAAAAAAACATGATTAACCTACATCTATGGTTTTACCAAAAATAGAGACATATCCTTTGTTTCGGTGTGGTAGCGGTTTTATTATGGACTGGATTCCGTCAAGGATGAATTTGATGCTTCCCTGAGAGAGTATATCCAGTCGGAAGAATATGTCTCAGCAAAGCAGCAGAAGAGATATTGATCAAATAATGTCAATGTCTCTTTTTTTATGGAAGAAACAGGCTGATCAGAAATATGCAAAAGAGTAGCCTATTTTAATTATTTAACGAAAGGCGAACAGGGGTGTTCACAAGGGTGTGCACCGTTAAATTGTATCAATTTCGTAGTCGCAACGAACAAAGAAACGAGCATATTGATACAAGCAGATACGTCTGTAGCGGCGTAGAAGGCTGAAATAAGAGGCTTTTGCCCCTTAAACAATAAAGAATACCATATCGGAAAGAAAGGATGCTCAAAGCCGTTTCTGATTGGTGGTTGATAATTGCATACCCTTTTAACGATACCACTGGGTATCGTTATATTTTTTACTTATTTGGGATTAAATCGAGGAGGAATTTGATGTTCACAAGAAAAGAGAAAAATATGCTATTTGACCCTTATTTTGAGGTGATTCGAGAAACGGAGCAGTTTATTGAGGTTCGCTCCGTCAATACAGGCCATTGTTGGAGCGTGTTCAAAAACATTTATAATGCACCTCGAAAGATTACACTTTATCACAAACACAAAGAGAGTGACCGCTATTTCCATGGACTGGAGCTGCCCATAGTAGCGGAATGCTATGTAGTTAGGTGGCTCTTTCGGCCAGCCGTTACCTCCGACCGGACAGAAGTATTTATTGTGTTGTTTAACGATATCGATCCAAGTGATGTCGCAGCCGTCCGGCTTCTGGGTTCCCAGGGCAACGACATACACCATGTTTGAGTCCTTTTTCTGCATGGTCATTACCTCCCGTAAGTAATCGCAGAACTCCGCAAGGAGATGTTTTTGTTCGTGGTTTGAAGCGGCTCTGGTATCAATCGCCATCTGGTAGACCTCCCGAAAGGATAGGTGGGAGATAGGGATACCATTCGGTGCTACAGTAAACGGCAGATACGACCTGGCATACGCTTGTGTGCATTCGGACAAGGTCACAATCTGCTTGAATGTTGCCGGGGACGCCGCCAACCGGACAGAGTATTTTGTAAGCTGATCCGCTCCGGGCAGAAGCCACCCACGCTTTGCTTCAAAGATGATGTGGAAGTTTTTATAGTCGGAAACTTCAATATCGGTAATGCCAGTATCGGCATCGTACTTCTGGTTCATAACCGTGACAGCATCTGTGTCTGGAACCAAGCCGCAGATATGCTGCACCACAGCTTTCAGGAACTCTGGGCATTTCGCCAAGGCCCAGGACATACTCAAAGAGATGTCATTTTCTTTATCGCCGAGAAGTTGGAAAACGCTATGTACCTCCCGACCGTATGATTCAAGTGTTGCCATCGCTGCCTCCTATTCCCCATCTGGCAGGAGAGTAATCATCCTATCCAGAATGGGCTGTACTTCTCCGGCTTTATACCGTCTTTCAAAGGAACCGTTGCAGAAATGGTCTTCCCGGAGAAGCATTGTGAGCAGAGCGCAGCACAGGTCATAGTCAGCCTCGGGTAGCCGTTCCAGTTCTTTGTTGCAGTCTATCGGTTCGGTAATCATGTAATCACCGTAGTTGTATTTCATATCGCCAATCTTCTCCAACACCTCGTAGTAGCGGGATTCCGAAAAGGAATCAGAGGCTTTCAGGGCTTGGAGTAGGTTGCGTTTTTCCGTATTCTTCATTTTTATCCTTTCTTCTCGAAGGTAACTGATTCCCCCAGGATAATGCTCATGTACGGTAAGGAAGCAAGCAACCGAAAACAAGAGATAGACCGCCAG
>CABRZL010000168.1 GCA_902475435.1 uncultured Eubacteriales bacterium
CAAAAACAAGACAAGGACAGCCGCCCCGCCGCTATTCCGAGCAAGAGGGAGAACATTTCCTTTGTAACTTTTTCGTGAACTCTATTGACTTTACTCCTGATAATCGTTATAATACTTATTGCTTGTCAGAGGACTTGCAATCAAAAAAGATTGTTGAAGTGGGATAAGCCCCTTTGGGCTTTATCCCACTTTTGTGTTAGAGATGGGGTAACGCTGAAAAGGCTTTACCCCACTTCCATTATGGAGGTAACTGTATGAATACAAGAACGAAATCTTTGTTTGGTTACATCTTCCCGGCATTAGGCGGTTTGTTTGTAACCTACCTGTACAATGTCGTTGATGGTATTTTTGTCGGTCAAGGCGTTGGTGCGGCCGCTTTGGGTGCGGTCAATATTGGTGTGCCGTTTATAACTTTTGTCATTGCTATTGCAGCCATGTTTCCAATGGGCGGCGCAACAGTCGTTGCAATCCGTATGGGACGTGGAGATAAAGAGGGTGCAAATCACGCTTTTATGACAGCACTTTCTATGACCATTGCTATGTCTGTACTACTCATGATTGTCGGCATGGTATTTGCTCAACAGATTGTTGATTTCAGCGGAGCGAGTAAGTTAAGTGCCCAAATGCGTGAAATGTCCAAGCAGTATTTATTTTTCTATTCCGCTTTTTCCATTCCGGCGCTCCTGAGTACCAGCCTTTCCGTATTTGTTAGGAATGATGGTTCTCCTACATTGGCTTTTGTCGGTATGTGTACTGGGGCAGTAGCAAATGTTTTTATAGACTGGCTTTTCATTTTCCCCTTGCAAATGGGTGTTGTCGGTGCAGCCGTTGCGTCCGGTCTGGGGCAGATTTGCTCTGTCCTTGTTCTGCTCACGCATTTCCTGCGGAAAAAAGGCAATTTGCGAATTAAGTCTTTCAAGATTGATTTTTCACTTATTAAAAAAATCAGCAAGCGAGGTGTGCCGGAAGCTGTCACGCAGCTTACCACGCCCGTTACGGCACTTTGCTATAACCTCATGCTGGCAAGCCTGATTGGGGACGTCGGTGTTTCCACATTCGGCGTACTGAGTTTTATTTATTCGCTTGCCAATGCGATTTTGTCCGGCGTAGCACAAGGCTTGCAGCCACTTTGGGGACAATGCTACGGAAAGAAAGACACCGAGAAAATGAATTGGTATTTCCGCAGTGGTATTATTATCAATACAATCCTGTCCATCGTCATTTACGGTGTTCTGTTTTTCTTCGATGCGCCGGTGATCCGCATTTTCAACAAAGAACCGGAACTGGTACAGACAGCCACGGTAGCCTTGCCGCTGTTCGCTTTGTCCTTTGTGCCGATGGCATACAATTTGATTTATACCGCTTTTCTGTTCTCCACCAAGAGAACAGGTGCGTCCAATGTCATTGCCATCAGCCGTGGCATTGTATTGAAAGCTCTGGCAATATTCTTAATTCCGTTGATCGCCGGAACGGATGCAATTTGGATTGCCCCCTTTGTTGCTGAGATCATTACACTAATCATCGCCATTGTTCTCAAGAAAACAGGTAAATTAGTGTATCAATAATGAACTTTTTATATAGCAAACCCAGCCGAGCCAGTCAACGGTCAAGATGAACGGGTTACGCCCGCCGTTGACAGCCCTGCCCGTCTTTGCTGTTCGGTAATCAAGAGGGCGACAGCTTAAAATGCTGCCACCCTCTGCCATTATTCAGAAAGGGGATTTTCCATGACCGAACACGAAAAGTATCAAGAGCATATCCGGCACACCCACAATGCCTTTTGTAAGATTGTCATTCGCCACGCTGCCATAGACGCAGCACGAAGTATATGAAGCCGCAGCAGCAGGGAAATCTCCCTTGACTACCTCATGGACGAAAAGCATTATCCATTCAGCACCACAGATGAATACTTTACAGAGCCAGCCACCGGGGGCTTCCATGCCTTTTCTGTCTGCGGTCAAATCGTCCTGCTGGAAAGCCCGCACCTTGCAGCCGTCCTGTCCTCTCTATCGGAAATGGAACAGGAAATCATTTTTCTGTACTACTTCCAACGCATGACACACAAGGAAATCGGCAAGCGGTATGGACGAACACGCAGTACCACCGGGCGGCGCATACAGGTCATTTTACAGAGATTGCGGGCAGAGTTGGAGGGCTTACACCATGAGCCAGCTACTTCCCTATGAAACGATAATTGAGGTAAGCGAGGGCGACCCGGAAGCCGTTGCAGCCGTGCTATCTCATTACGCTGGATATATCCGAGCCTGTTCTAAAATGGACGGTCATATCAATGTGGAAATGCAGGAGCACATCGTTCAAAAACTGATAGAAAGCCTGTTTAAGTTTCGGTTTGATTATAGTATTTAGCAAGCAGCAAACTACTGTTGTTCATGAGATTATAAAATGCGATAAGGAGAATACCATGAAATTAAATATTGAGCATATTACTGAAAAAAGCACGTTTTGGAATAGCGTAAATGTCCTTGCAAAAGAAGCCTTTCCACCGGAAGAATATTTTGCGCCGTCTGAACTGGTCAAAATGGCACAGGCAGATAACTTGGACTTTCTTGCTTTGCTGGACGGAAATACATTTGTTGGCTTTATGGTCGTTCAGACTTACGAAGATATGGCATATCTTTTTTTTCTTGCGATTGATTCAGAGAGTCGGAGTAAGGGGTATGGTAGCAGAGCCATTGAAACTCTGAAAGCAGTATACCCTGATAAGACACATACCGTAGATTTTGAGATGATAGATGATACCGCACCTAATTATGAACAGCGTAAAAAAAGCGCAGTTTCTATCTTCGCAACGGATATAACGAAACAGGATTGTTTCTGTCTTATTTGGGCGTTGACTATGAGGTTTTCTGTATGGGAAACTCTTTTAACTGCGACACTTTTAAAGCCATGATGAAAACAATTCAAGTCGAGGGTTTTAATCCACGATATTTTTGCAAATAACTTAACTCCGCCGCCCATCACAGCGGCACACAAGCAGTAAGTCTAAAAAGATTTGCTGCTTTTTTGCGCTCATTTTCAAAAAAGTTTCCGTACTCTTTGGCAAAAATGCCTGTTCCGTTGTAGTAGGGAGTACGGGGAGATTTACGAAAAATGCCGCCGTATCTTTGCCAAAAGAAATTACTTCTACCGTTTTAGTAATGAACAGCGGGCAGAACAAAGAATTTAATTCGCTCTATTTGCGAAAGCGGAGAAAGCCGTGAAACAGAAACACGGCAGTTTTTTAGAGCAAGATTCTACCACAGTACCAAATTTCGCCTGTCGGCTCATTTTGTCCTGCGGGAATCT
>CABRZL010000169.1 GCA_902475435.1 uncultured Eubacteriales bacterium
CCTTTTCTGCTGGCAGATAAAACTCCAAGGGGAATACAGATTACCGTACTAAACAAAAGTGCTAACACAGCCATAATCAAAGTTGGCTGTATGGATGCCGCCAGTTCCTCCACAATGGAACGTCCCGTGTTGTATGAGTTTCCAAAATCACCGTGCAGGGCATTCCACAACCAAGAGCCATATTGCTGGAGGATAGGTTTGTCAAGGCCAAGTTCTTCCCGCACTAATTCAATCTGCTCCGCGGTTGGCCGACTGTAACGACGCACAGCCAATGCCTCAGCCGCATCTACAGGGGAGAGGTTTGTGTAGACAAAGGTCAGAATGGTTACCCCAAACAAGACAATCAAAAGTAATACAATTTTAGTGAGTACTTTTTTCCCTATCATTTTCCATTGGCCTCGCCTTTTCTCGGATCAGTAATGCGCCACGATTCTGCCGATTTCCGGGAATGGACAAAATCTCCATAGATCCCGCCCTGCTTTATCAATTCTTCGTGGGTGCCATGCTGAACAATCTTTCCGTGATCCACCACTAAAATCTGGTTTGCATGGCGCACCGTTTTCAGGCGATGGGCGATCATAATAATGGTCTTGCCTCCGGTTAATGCTTCAATGGCCGCTTGAAGCTCCGCCTCATTCTCCGGGTCAACATTTGCGGTAGCTTCATCCAAGATGACAACGGGAGCATCCTTCAGCATGGCTCTGGCTATGGAAAGCCGCTGACGTTCACCGCCAGATATTGTGGCTCCTCCTTCACCAATCACTGTGTCATAGCCATCAGGCAACGCCATAATAAAATCATGGCAGCGGGCAGCTTTTGCCGCAGCCACCACTTCTTCATGGCTCGCCTCCGGCTTACCAAACTTGATGTTATTTTCAATACTGTCGTTGAACAAATACACATTCTGAAAAACCATACTGAAATTGCTCATCAAACTGTCCAGCGAATAGTCTTTTACATCAATGCCGCCCAATTTCACGGAGCCTTTTTTCACATCCCAGAACCGGGCCATAAGGCTGGTAAGCGTTGTTTTGCCGGAACCGGAGGGCCCCACAATAGCGGTAGTCGTGCCTTCTGGAATGGTGAAGCTCACATCATCAATGATTTTCCGATCTCCATAGGAGAAATCCACATGGTCAAATGAAATATCATGGCTTTTCGGCACCTGAACCGAGCCGCTCTCGTCCATCCTGGGTGCCCGATCAATTTCCTCTACCCGGTCAATGGAAGCATCAATCATCGGCAGCATAAAGAACATCTCACCAGCCGATTCCAATTCGCTGTATACCAGGAACGCAGATACCACCATCATCAAACAGGTGAACAGCGACATATTCCCTTGCAGGAAAAGCCAGATGGAAAGCAGGATTGCCAATACAGAAGTAACGCGCAAAACAACCTGCTCCAGCACGTTGTAGGGGATGCGTTTGCGCTCCAATTTGAAGTTTTGATTTTCTGTTTCTTTGATGGTATTGTTTAGAGTTTGTTTTGCCGCTTTATCCCCGTGGAAAGCGCGCACCACACTCATACCCTGGATGTATTCCAGCACAGCATCCACCAATTTAGTCTGTGCAGCCAATCGTCCTGGGGAAAGCTCACGGGATTTCTTAAGCAGTCGAGAATTGACCCAAAGGAACAGCAGCGTCCCAACAAAGAACACAAGACCGATTCTCCAGTCGAAGCACATGATCGCCAGAGAAAAAACCGCAGTACGAATCATACCCACAACTGTCCGGGCAATCACTGCGAAAGACATACTCTCCAAATCGGACATTGTGGAGGTTGCTGCCGCAGTAAGACTGCCCAGGCTCTGCGCGTTGAAATAACCCATCGGCATATATTTCATGCGTTCACCGATGTGAATACGCTTTTCTCCGCACATTCGGTAGTTAGCGTGTCCTTCGCTATTGTGGGCCAGATACCAGCAGAGCGCGGCACCAGCCACACTAACCACCATAATTCCCAAAGCTGTCCATGCGGTGGCCCCGGTTATATTCTGTTCCACCAACGCCCGTAGCACGATCAATAGAGCGACAAATTGTAACGCTTCAAAGATGCTCCGCAGCAGTTCAAAGGCCATACCTTTATACCAGGTACTTTTCTCTGTCCCGGAAAATCGAAAGAACCGTTTATATGCGTCAAACATACGCCGCACCTCCTTCCATCTGATCGTTGTCTCGCGCCTGCGTGTGAGCCGCCCACATTTGCTGATATAGCGGACACCGATCCAACAGTTCTCCATGCGTTCCGGAGTCCAAAATCTTTCCGTGATCTACCACAGCAATTTGTTCCGCCCCAGTAATGGTGGACAGGCGATGGGCGATCACAATGAGTGTCTTTCCATGAGTTAGCCGCCCTATGGCATCCTGAATGACCGCCTCATTTTCTGGGTCTGTGTAAGAAGTTGCCTCGTCTAAGATAACAATGGGTGCATTTTTCATCATGGCCCGTGCAATAGCGACCCGCTGGCGCTCTCCACCGGAGAGGTGTCCACCTGCGCCGCCTACTACAGTTTCATACCCGTGATCCAGACCCATGATAAACTCATGACAGCCCGCAGCTTTTGCCACCGCCTCGACTTCAGCATCCGTTGCCTCTGGCCTGCCCATGCGGATATTCTCACGGACGGACAAATTGAACAGAAAATTATCCTGGGATACATAACCAATCAAATCCATTACCTGCTCTGGAGGAAGTTCTTTTGCGTCAACACCTCCAATGGTGATATGCCCGCCTCCAACATCCCAATAAGAGGCGATAAGTTTCGCAATCGTGGATTTACCAGAGCCGGAAGGCCCTACCAATGCCGTTGTGGTTCCTTGTTTGATGTCCAGGGTGATGCCGTTCAGAACTTGCGTATCCTTATAAGCAAAAGTCACATCCCGCAGCGAAATATCCAATCCTTTGAGATTTTTCCGCTGGGACGGACGTTCCAAATCAGGCTCGGACAATACGGCAGTAATTTCTCCGGTGATAGTAGCAATTTTAGAAAAATCATCCGTCAGAAAGATAGCCGCAACCAGTGGCCCCATAATGCCAAGAGACAGAATGGCAATGGTGATAAAGTCCGGAGCAGACAAAGAGCCGTTCATATAGAACAAGCATCCAACAGGTAATACACCAATCAGTACAGCAGGCCAAATCGTCATCATCAGAGCAGAATAGCCCTGGGTGGATTTCATCCAGTCCAGCATAAGATCCACGCTCTGACGGACAGCCTGTGTAAACTTTCCATAAGAGGCAGCACTTTGATTGAACGCCTTGATGACCTCAATCCCATTGATGTACTCCACAG
>CABRZL010000170.1 GCA_902475435.1 uncultured Eubacteriales bacterium
ATTTGCCACAATCATCATCAAGTTTGTATAACCTAAGCCAAATTGATTCTCTGGGATATTTTTATCCCCCTCAACATATTGGTACTTTAATACAGATTTAAGTAATTTCTGAAATGTTAGATCTGAGCTAAGCAAAATTTTACATTTCTCTGACGAGATTAATTTCGCCAAAGAATTGTTAACATACGAAGTGTGTTCTTTATCGAAATAACCTGTCAGCTTTTCATTAATTGTAACTATTTCCTTATCTAACTCACTAAAGGGATTTTCATCTTTAATATGTTCATAGCGGTAATCTACAATTTTTGAGAATGCAGAAGATAGGCAATCTCCGTTTGTGACTGTATTTGCAGCAATAGCCTGGAGTTCGATAAGTTGTTTTAGATGAAAGCCCTCCCGTTTTTCATCATTGTTGTTGTAATATGTAAGAGCAAATTTGCAAGTATCAATGAAGGATAAAAAATGGCTGAAAAGTTGTTTTTTATAGTGCTTTTTACTCTCTACAAATTGTGATAATTTCTTTAAAAACAATTCTTCATCGGCAGGTGACCAAACAGCTTTAATAATCACCTCAGAGTTCTTTACTTCACCTAGTGTTATAAATGGTGCAATATTGGTTAATAAATCAGGATCGTCATTATCTATTCCAATTGTTAGAACAAATTTCATCGTCGGGAATTTAATTTTCCCATTTTTTAACTTGCGCGGCGTATAGCTGATGAGCAAGGTTTGCAAATAATCAAAATTAAAATCCGTTGCCCGAAAGTCTGTCTGCTCTAAAAGCCTTCGCAAAACTTCAACAATAGTAGTTTTTCCACTATTGTTTTTTCCTACAATCAAGGTCGTTTTTGGCGCTATATTCAGATATTTTTCTGCCTTATAATCTTTTGAGGCAGCAAACTGGATGGTATTATTTGCATCCCCGAACTTTCGGAAATGTTCTATGGATAATTTTTTTAAATACATATTTCCTCCTAGTTAACCCACAATTCATTTTTATGTACTATGTAGCAAGTCATCACTAATTGACAGAAAGCCAATTATTATCTAAAACAAATACTATTTTCCACTTTATAGTATATTCTTTTTTGGGTTCATCTTCAACATGTAGTGTTGAAACCAGCAAACTAATTAAAGTTTTTGCAAAGAAAAAACGCTCCATCTGATGGGATCTTTTAATCCCTTATCAAATAGAGCGTTCATTCTATCCATAAATTGTATCTTGCAGAAAATACCGAAGATCCTGCACCTTGCCCAGCAGCCAAAAGGCCAGCTTCGGCAGCCCAAAGGGGCTTATGAGAAACGCGATCACCAGCAGGATAAGGCCGTTCTGCGGGGAGTATGTCACCAGGACGGCCACGCCCAGCAGGGCAATCACCGTACTGAGCAGCCCCAGCACCAAGCCGGACACATAGACCAGCCCCACGCAAATCCAGATGGCCAGGGTGAGCAGCAGGATCACCGGCGCAATCACAATCTTCAAAATCAGCTTCAATGCGGTCATTTCATGGCCTCCTCTCGACGATCCAAATACTTCTGGCACAGACGGCGGACCTGTTCCTCGTCGGCCTCGTTTTCTTCCCGGCGTCCCTTTGTCAGCTGAATGGAGGCAAAGGATTCGTACTCGACCAGCAGATGGTCAAATAGTTCCTCCGGGGTCCGGCACACATCACCCTCGCAATAGGGCGGGTCCGGGGGCGAGCCGTTGAAGGACACACAGACATATCCGTACCGGCTCTTGTAGACTTCCAGCTCCATATCCTGCGCCAGATAGTCCTCGAAAATCTCTAAAACCTTTTCAAAGGTCAACATTGGTATCTCAACTCCTTTGTGAGATGTGAGTACACTTTGCTATCTGCCTTTATTATCCGGCAAGCCCCGTCAAAAGGCAAGGATACAGACAAAAAGAAAAAGCAGAGGGAGGCGCGGCGAAAAGAACGCCGTTCCTCCCTCCGCAGATGGGATATATACCCCTGTCACGATAGATTGGAGAGCTGGGTTAGGATTTCCTTCACGCCCTCCCATAGCTGCTCCTGCCGCTGGGCTATATCTTCCAGGTCAGCGTCGTAGACACGCCCGGTCTCATGCACTCGGCGGGTGAGCTGGTTCAGGTTGTTGCTGCTCCGGCGCAGCAAAGACACCAGCTCCTTCAGCTCCGGCAAGTCCAGCTGCACCACATAACCGTCCAGGGCCATCTTCCGCAGATAGGCTTCTCGGTTCTTCGTCCCAAGTTGGGACATTTTCTGCTCGATCAGCGCCAGCTCCTCCGGGGAGACCCGAAAATTCACCTGGACCTCCCGTTTGCGCTTTGGGGTGCTCACCGTTCCGGCTCCCGTTTCTTATGGCCCGGAGCTTTGGGGGCTGCCTGTTTCGGTTCCTGCTTCAAATGCTCCCGGACAGAAGGCCGGGGCTGGCGCAGTTCCTTGGAGCGGTCCTCGCTGGCCAGAATGGTGGCATAGGTTCCAGGAAGTCCCTTCATACCGGTAAACGACAGACTGCGAAACGGCAGGAGATTCATCAGCCGATCATGGTCTTTGCTCCCGGCACGATTCAGAAACTCCGGGGAAATGCGGGCCATGTAATGGGTCCCGTGGGGGCTGTTCGGCATATCCGGTGCGCGCAGCTCCCGCAAAATCCGTTCTGCCTCTGCCTGGATGTCCTCTGCCGTCAAAGGCTGGCGGCGCAGATGTTCCTCGCGCACCAGATCAATAAACCCGTTCAAAACAGCGGGGTGGCTGTTCAGGGCATACCCACATCGGACGGTATCGGAGTTGTAGTTGGGGATGGTCTTTGCCCATTCCTTGTTGCGGGGCGAGTAGCGCCCATCCCAGTCCTGGAGCTGGACGGTGTTGGCAAGGACCAGCATGACCCGGTCCATGCCGTAGGTCTCGATCACGCCCTTGGCGGCATCGTGACTGAGATACATCCCATCGAAGTGTTCCCGCACCGCAGCTTCAATGGCCTCCTTGCATCGGAGATTGGCGTTGTTGGAGGCCCGGTACTGCTCCAGCTCCCCATGCTCTTTCGCATAGGCAGCGGAGTGAGGGTAAATGGCTGCTTTCCGCAGCTCCGCCTGGGCCTTGCAAGCATCATCGGCCCGGTTCTCAATGCTGTCCCGGATCACATCCATGTAGCCGGTCTCCAGTTTCTCAAAGTAACGGTACACATCGGCCAGCGGCGTGGGCGAATCCAGCAGCGCCTGGGCCTGGGTGTCGGTCAGCTCCAGTTCCTCCATCGCCATCACGATGTCCTCCCGGACGGTGTATTCGT
>CABRZL010000171.1 GCA_902475435.1 uncultured Eubacteriales bacterium
GAAACTTATATGGTTCTATCAAATTAAAAAAACTGGCGGGCATTCTCAACTTTCGTCACACACTTACACCCTTTTATCAAAACAGTGGTCACGTTGGTTATAGCGTCCGTCCTGATTGCCGAAATCAGGGGTATGCTACGGCTATGCTCCAAGCCGCACTGTCTCTGGCAAAACGAGCCGAACTCAATTCAATCATAGCAGTCCTTTATTCTTGACGGTATTTCTCGTGAAAAATACATCATCAATTTATAAAAAGTCCCAGGGACCTGTGCATATTGCAGTCCCTGGGCACTTATTATAAAATAATACAGATTAGTCCGCCACTCCCCTCGTTGATGATACGCTGAATGGTCTCTCGCAGTTTCATACGAGCATCTTCCGGCATTTTAGAGAGCTTTGTATTGAGCCCTTCGCTGACCAATTCAAAAAGAGACTTTCCAAAAATATTGCTTTCCCAAAGTTTTTCTGTGTTTCCTTCGTACTCTGCCAGAAGATAATTAACCAGATCCTCTGATTGCTTCTCATCTCCCACCATGGGGCTCAACACTGTGGTGATGTCAGCCCGGAGCATATGAATGGATGGAGCGCTTGCTTTGAGCTTGACACCATAACTACCGTTTTTCCGTATGATTTCCGGTACCTCCAGAGTCATCTCGTCTGTTGTTGGCATCACGATTCCATAGCCTGTTGCTTTCACCTGTTCTAAAGCTCCTGCAACTCGATCATATTCCCGCTTGTCCCGGGTAAGCTCTGTCAACAACTCCATTAGTGCACCGTCATCAGTTATTTCTACACCGGTCTGTTGCGAAAGAACCTGATAAAAAAGCTGTTCTGGAAATAGTAACGTCATTGCCACTATGCCACTGCCCGGGTCAATATTCTTTAACTGAATCTGCTCAACCTGAGTATCCGGCGGTACCTGAGCAAACACTGTTTTCGCCTGAGAAAGTCTCTCTGCCTCCGATGCCATGGACTTCAGTGCTTCATAGAGTTCCGTCTTAACAGGATGCTCTTCCGGCAAGGCTGTAACCCAACCGGGCAAATAAAAGTCCAACTCTTGCACCGGAAATTCATAAAGGAGCCTCTTTAAAATTTCCAAAATATCTTCCTGTTCCATGGTAAGACAACTTACCGGGTACACTTGTACGCCGTACTGCTCAGACAATGTCTCCGCTAGTTCTCGTGTCTCCTGTGCCTCTGGGTGAGTAGAATTCAAAAGCACCAAAAATGGCTTTCCGGTTTTTTTCATATCAGTAATAGATCGTTCTTCTGCACTTAGATAATCTTCACGAGGTATATCCGTCACACTGCCATCTGTTGTAACAATCAGCCCAATGGTGCAGTGATCTTCCATAACCTTTTTGGTACCTGTTTCCGCCGCTTCGGTTAATGGTATCTCATGATCATACCAGGGCGTCGTAACCATACGCGGCTGTCCGTTTTCCTCGGCACCAATGGCCCCGGTTACCATATATCCCACGGAATCGATAAGTCTTACGCGAAGCCTTGTCTCTCCATCAGGCTGAATCTCAACAGCAGTCTCTGGAATAAATTTTGGTTCCGACGTAGTGATTGTTTTTCCGGAACCGCTTTGTGGCAGCTCGTCTCTGGCACGCTCTCGATGATAAACATTGTCAATTGATGGAATGACAAGTTCCTCCATAAAGCGTTTCACAAAGGTGGATTTTCCGGTTCGTACCGGCCCCGCCACTGCCAAATAGATATTACCATCGGTTCTGCGACCGATCTCTTCATAAATATTTTCCATCAGCTTCCTCCTTGCCGTGCTTGTCAGTGTTACAGCCTATGCCCCAGCGGGACCGGTTAGAACCTGTCCTCACCGGCCCGGAATCAGAAGCAACGTATCTATGCCGGGCTCTCCCGCAAGGCCGTTTGCCTTTTCGATTGCAGCTATTGTGGTACGATATTGCTTGGCAATATCCCACAGCGTTTCCTGCGGCGCCGGACGGCGGATAATCAATCCCGGTCTGTTTTTCTCCGGTTCTGTTTCGATAAATTCTCCGCCTATGATCTCTTGCAACTCAGATGATCCATAGGTGCTAATGCAAAGATTCCCAGTTACCTTAATATCCAAGCCATCGCTCCCAGGAGAAGCCGTAGGCGTCAGGCTTTCTACTGTTGCTTCAAAGCGACAGCTTTGGGCTGCTTGTGTTGTGCAGGTAAGATTTACCCGAACTGTCCCTCCCCTTAACTGTCCTTCCTGTCTCGACACAACTTGAACGCTAACAGGCACTGTAAATTCAATTGTTTCTCCAGTTCTGGTATGGCTGAGTTCTCCAGGCATACACGTCACATAAACAATTTCTTCTCCCCCGCCAATTAGGTTTCCACGTCCAACTGGCGCAAAATACTGTCGATCCAAAAGAGATTCATAACTATGATTCTCCCACTCTGGGTCGATCTGGCCCTGGATGGCATAAAGATCTGCAATATACGAAATCTCCCGTGCGGCCCAAACTTCTGCTCGAGAGAGAAGCTGCAATGTTACATTGAGGCCGCCACCATCAGCGCTAAGCTCCACATCCGCACCGGTAAGACAACTGTAAAGACGTAATTCGTCTGTTTCCTGGCAGTCTCCTAAATCAATATACTGAGAAAATGGCAATTGAGCTTGTCCTGTTTCTAAACCCCCTTCTTCCGTTAAATATAAAACAGCAATATTTACATTACCTTTTAACACTGCTCTGGTACCGGTTAAACGTGCATCAGAATGTGTGATCTCAATCTGATAATCAGCGAGGGTGTGACCAACTCCCTCTGGACTTAGTCGTACAGAGTCTTCCACAGTATAGTTCTTTTCACCCATAGTGGACAGTAATTTCAGCGGTTCCTTTTTCTCCAGCAACTCCACACCAGGTTTTGAAGCTGCCTTAGGATGCTCTTCCCGACAATTTTCCCAAACCCAAAGTGTCACGGTCACTGCAGCTCTCACTAAGACTTTTCTAGGATTGACCATGTGACTATCTAAGCGTCTAAGCTGCACTTGTGCACAACTTAGCAATCCTGGCTTTATCGCTGGATTCTCAATTCTTAGACTGAGAGGAATGTAAACTTCCACTACTTCCGGCTCTTGTCTGCCGTCTGGCTTTGCCAATACCGAAGCGCTAACGCCCATAGATACCGCCGCGCTTCCTTCTCCCAACTCTTTTCCGCGCAGGAAGCTTA
>CABRZL010000172.1 GCA_902475435.1 uncultured Eubacteriales bacterium
AAGCCATAAAGATTGTGGAAAGCACCGGGGTCTTCAGTTTTTGACAGAACTTCTGGGGATTAACCGGAATGAAACTGTTGCTTTTGGCAATGCTGATAATGATGCAGAGATGTTGCAGTGGGCAGAAGTTGGAGTAGCAGTTAAGAATGCCAGTAGCCGTTGCCTTGCAGCTGCAGATTATATTACCGATGAGTCCTGGAACGACGGTGTCGCGCATGCATTCCAGAAACTACTATATATTTATTGATTTACATAATGTCAGAGAAAGTTGTGGAAGAAAAAGTGCTTTAACAAAGCAAATGCAAGATTATATTTAATGAGAGAACTTGAAAGCGTGCTTGTGTATTTTAAATTTTATACTGTAAAAGGACTGCCGCCCCAAGGGGACGGCAGTCCTTTTAACTTAGAGGTGGTGGCGGCATTTCCGTTTTTTCCGTACCGAATTGCCAGTCATACCAGCGTTTTAGAAGCAAATAAGGATATCTGGTGCCTAAAAATAAAAATACCTCAACTTTTTCTTCGACAGATATTGCTTGCGATGAATCATAGACCATATGCAGCATTCGGGCAACAAGATTTAGAATGGGTTCTACTGTAGGCCAAAATGCAGTAATATCCTTAAAATCCGGTTGACCCATAAACATATAATCATAAAAGCCTGTAAGAATATGTTTTGGGATAACTGAAGCAAACAGCGGAATGAAAAGGGCGCCCCGTTCTTCTGAGGAAATACCAGATTCGAATGCTTGTCTCAGAATTGGAAATACCTTAGATTGCAAAGCCTGAACGCTGGGATCCATAAAATTTTGATACGGTTTTGGGGCGTTGTCCTCCCATAGCCAGTGTGTGAAATTATTCAGCATCATATGGGGATAAACCGTAAATATTCCCTGGCAGTATTTGTGTCGTTCCTCCACCGTCTGATACATATCTCCATTGATGTAACCACGGATGTCAGGACCAGACATTAAAATATGTCCCCACATATCGTCCATCACAAAGCCTTTTATCGATTTCATATAGTTCTCCTCTATTTGCAGAATACAGTCAAATTGCTGTAATTATCAGTAGCTCCATGTGGTTTCCAGAGATTCAAAGGGTTCTGGTAACTTTGGCGTTTCCGTTGGGATCCGGACTGGTTTATAGTCGGTATAACGCCCTGGTTCGTCCTTTTCCACATTGACAGCGCCACCCATAGCCGGAGATTTGCCGCGTTTTCCGTCGGGATCGTCGGGATCATGGGTTTCTTCCGGAGGCGGGCCCATAGGTTTTCTGGGTTCTGTCCAGCAACCGGTATCGGCGCCGGCAGTCATATCCATGCAGATAAGCAAGCGTAAAAACCGCCATTCTCCATCTTCATAAATGAAGTCGCCGCCATATTTTTCCCACATCCAGGTGACCTGAGCGGTACCCTTTACATAATCATGGCGCAGAGCGAAGCCAGGCGTATACCAAACACCTTTTGCACTCATTCCGTCTGCAGATACTTCAATGATGGGGGAAGCTAATGTGTGGACAGGCATTTCAGCCAAAGCCCGGCCGTCCAAATCTTTGATTTCGGCTTCCATTTCAGGATGCGCTTTAATAATTTTTGACTTGAGCCATTCCGCATCTGTATATTTATTGTCACCCGCGTACATTGGCATCAATTTATGCATGCCTTGCCAGCGGCCGAAGTTTTGGCTCCAAATCACCTCTGGACCACGAGTTTTAGACCAGCAGTTGAGCAATTCTTCCCGATTTTGATCTGCGGCATGATAATAGGCGTGCAGACTCATGAGATTTTCGATAGCGCCTATGGCTTCGATTCTGTGCGCTCTTAATTCGAGTTCCGTCATGGATTATTCCCCCTCCTTCATAAATGGTTCGGGACCATAGCTGATTTCCGGCGTCCAAGTTTCATAGGGTTCAGGGAAATGGGGATAGCTGTGCCAACCGTACTTGGATGTATAGAGATTGGGAATGCGAAGTACGCCGCGTTCCGGTTTTTTATCGCCCATAGGTGGCATGTCCGGTTCAACGTATTCAGTTCCGGCTTCAAAACTGAAATCTGTGCCGACAAAAAAGTGCCAAATTTTCCATTCACCGTCTTCTTTGATAAAATCAATGGCATAACGCTCGTACATCCACTCCCCTTTTAGTGGAGCATCTTCAGGCGCATCCGGACCGCCGCGGCCAGTACCATAACCGGGCGTATACCACATGGCTTGTGCTGTTTTTCCGTCGCCGGCAATTTCAATTAAAGGTGTAGTCAGGGTATGCATAAAGGCCTCTCCTGGTTTGCAGACTTTACCAATATGAGGTTTTACATAGTAATCCCATACTACATCTCGGCCAATCTGGAAGCCGCCCATGTTGCCCCAGCTTACATTGGGTGCATTGTGGGCCCATAAGGTTTCCATTTCAATGTCGTGGCGGGCTGCTGCGTGATAATAAGCGTGACGGGCCATGATATTTTTAATTTGAATCATATCGTATGCACGCTGGATTTTTTCCTCCGGCGTAAACTCTCTGATGTTCTTTGCCATTTTGACTGCACCTCCTCTAATAGCTAAATGTGTTTATAAAGGTGTCATAAGGCTCTGGTAAAGGTGGCTCTACCAAAGAGACAAAATTCTCATCATATCCATGATAGAATTCTCGTTTTTCTGTGGGTTCAGGAATCGGTACGCCTTCGTGCTCGTACATTTTGTCTTTGCCCCAGTTTCCACCAACAGGGCAGGCAATATCCGTAAATAGAATCATATGCCAAATTTTCCATTTGCCGTCTTCTTTGATAAAATCAACTGCGCAGCGACCAAAATTCCATGCGGCCTTGGGTCCAGTGGAATAGACCTCTGTGGTAGCTCCATACACATACCAAATACCTTTTGCGGTTTTACCGTCAAATGCTACTTCGATCAGTGGTGTGGTGAAATTCAGTACGGTATTAGATCCAACCGCCCAGATTTCATCATCGGATTTACCACCCAACTCATCGGGATGAAGTTTCCGCATGATTTCATTGGCCCATTTTGTCTGAGCTTGGTTATAATCCACAAAAAAGCCCTTTACAGCCTCATATCCAATATATTTACCGTTATTCAGCGTCAGTGTTGGATCATTTTTTGTCCAGTTTTCAAATTGGCGTGCA
>CABRZL010000173.1 GCA_902475435.1 uncultured Eubacteriales bacterium
ATTCCTGTATAAAGCTATTGTAAGTACTCAAATTCTGATCCCCAGTAATGCGCCGCAGAACGGTTTCATTATAGTGTGTGGAGATCTCGCCCATCAATTCGTTATAGCGCTCCGACTCTTCCGATGTAAAGGTTGCCGTGACGGGAATATCGTAGGCATCATCTTTATTTTCCATCCAAATAGACAGAGCATCCACCGCCCAATCTGCCATACTTGTGGTATCGGTGGGCATATAATTGATACTACCTACACTCATCGTATACAGGCTCTGTATGTTCATCTTCGCGATTCCATCGGGATCATTTGTGACGAAATCCGTCCACTGAGGATCTCCGTTTTCGTCAAACTCGTAGGTCACACTGTTGTGGTCAAGCATTTTTTAGCCACAAGTGTTACAAAAATGCTTGACCACAACATAGATCAGGGTGTCACCTGTACTCCCACCATTTGCACCATCAAGGCGCCGCGTCCTCCTATGCCAAAGGATGCTAAGCTGCCTCCCATGCCCAAAGACATGCCGCCTATACCAAAAGTAGATCTGGATGCACAGGAACAGACTGTCATTGACAATACCCAGCGTTTTATCCAGTTCGGCAGTATAGTGGCAGTGGGTACAGACACCATACGCATGGAATCCCAGCCTCATGTAGCCACTATGCCCGTTCGGGAGATGCAGTTGCTCCACCAAGCTGGTCTTAGCGCAGCCCAGGTCATTGATGCCGCTACCATCAATGCTGCAAAGCTATGTAAAATTGACGACCAATTGGGTTCCATTGAACTGGGAAAACAGGCCAATATAATTGCGGTGAAGCATGATATTGACGAGAGCTTCGAGTCTCTTTCTCATGTGGAGTTTGTCATGAATCGTGGAGTCGTCATCAAGGAATCCTGACTTCTCCTGCCCGTGGACGTTCCCGCCACACGTCCACGGGCCTAGCCATTCTGGATCTGGATACCTCGACAGCCATGAACGTCCTTGCATTCCGTAGGGATCCGTGCTATGCTTAGAATTAGCATGAAATTTGCTAAACTTATTAAATAAGTTTATTGAAAAATTACTTTCGTTGTATCCCCCCGAAGAGACGAACCCCCGAGCGCTGTTCAACCCATAAAGGAATCTCAAGAAAAGGAGGGAGATCCTGTGGATCTAACCCTGCAACTGCGGCCTGCACAGAACGTCACACCCCAAATGATTGCCTCGATGACCATTCTGCAATATGGAACTCAGGAACTCACAGAATATCTCTCCGAGCTGTCTTATGAAAATCCGATGTTGGATCTCCAAGAACCAGAGGAACGGATAGACCGCATTGCAGACCAGTTTCGCTGGCTCCAGCGGGGTGACTGGCATCACAGAAAGAGCTCTGTAGACGCCTCTGTTCTTGTCCCTGCTGCGGGGGATTAGACCTTAGAAGCGTTTCTCCGAGAGCGGCTTCTGCCCCTTTCTATCCGCCCGGAACTCCGGCATGCGGCTGAAATCTTAATTACGCAGCTAGATGAGCATGGCTTTTTTCGCAGCAGTCTCTCTGAAGCTACCCGGTTGGCCCGGTGCTCAGAGAACACAGTTCATCAAGCGCTGTCCCTTCTGCAGCAGCTGGAACCTGCCGGAGTTGCCACTCAGATGTAAAAGAATATCTTATGGCACAGCTCCACCGACTGGGCCATAAGGCGGAGCTGGCTCGCCGTATCCTTGCCAGCTCCTATCTGTGCCCTTATTCTCCGGACCGGCTGGCGGCAGAACTACATGAATCCACAGAAGCAGTGGAAGCAGCACTGACACAAATTGCTTCCCTTTCCCCTACCCAGCGTCTGGTTTTCCACCCAGGAATCCACAATCTATATTCAACCGGATCTTTACATTCTCTGAGATCGGAATCAACTCACTGTACGCTGCAGCGACAATACGACACCTCAAGTTCATATCAACCGGCAATACCTTTCCATGTTGGAAACCGAACAAGATCCGGCAGTACAAAAATACCTCCGGGAGAAGCTTCGTCAAGTTGAACAATTGATTCAGGATCTCCAGCACCGGAAATCCACAATTCTCCGCTATGGTGAAATTTTGGCCCAGCGGCAGCGGCGTTTTTTTCGAGGAGGTAGCCTGAGCAAGCTCACCCTTCGAGACGTGGCCCAGGAACTGTCGCTCCATGAATCCACTGTCAGCAGAACTGCAAAAGACAAATATCTTCAGTGCGATCGAGGGTTGTTCCCTATGCGCTACTTTTTTAGTCGCAGTGCCGGGCAGAACCCCAATTTATGCCGCATTAACATTCAGGAAACTCTGGCCCAAATTATTGCTGAAGAAGATCCTCAGCATCCCCTCAGCGATGAGCAGCTTTCCAAGCACCTTGCTGCTCAGCATATTGTAATTTCCCGACGTACCGTGGCAAAATACCGATCGGAACTGGGAATTCCAACTACTGCAGTCCGCAGACAGATTGTTGTGTCGTAGATTCATACACCCGTACAAAATCAAAATATCTGATTGGAGAACACTATGACAGATGCATTTGAAGTTCCCGCATTAGATACCCAGGAGGGTCATCTGCTGGTGGATCGGCTGCTGGAAGCCGCTGTAGACGCAGCGTTGCTGGTGGATCAAGAAATGCGCACACTGTATTTCACTTCCGGATTTTCTGCCCTGACTGGACAGAGCCTGTCGGATTATGAAGGTCAGCCTGTAACGCAACTAAAAATCGGAGATTGCAGTCCCATTGGAGCTGTGCTGGATTCCGGCGTCCGACGAATGGGCGTCACCATGCAAATTGGGGGACAGCTACTTCTCACCAATATTGTCCCCGTCAAATGGAATAACCGGGTCACTGGCGCAGTAGTCATGATTCTGTTTCGCAGCATGGCAGTGCTCAAACGTGCTATCAGCGAGCAGGAACGAATGTATCCGGAAGCTGTTCCTGCTACCCGGCAAGAGGGATACAGTTTTGGAGATTTTATTGGTGACAGCCCTATGATCCTGACGCTGATCGAACAATGCCACCGTATTGCCCATTCGCCGCATCCAGTACTGCTGATCGGGGAAACCGGTGTAGGCAAGGAAAATTTGGCTGGAGGCATCTATCGAGGGTATTCCGGTGGCAAAAACATCCCCTTTATCAAAATCA
>CABRZL010000174.1 GCA_902475435.1 uncultured Eubacteriales bacterium
GCTCATACGCTGGGCAGGGAGATTCGGGCGATACGGATATAAATGTAGTTGGAACCACAGCTAAAAAGGGCTGCAAAATGCCCCCCACCCGATTGCTTGGGCAATACGGTGGGGGGCGCAATTATGTTCCAGGTATCTTCTCTTCTGATTCGCACTTGACCGGAATACAAATCTCAGTCACAAACTTCTCCCTATCATTGGTGACACCGAAATCAATGAGGGTGACCTCCCGGGAAAAGCCGACAATCTGCATCCGTTCTTTTGCAATGTAGTCCAGCAGCTTTTTATAATGCTCAGGGGCATCCAAATGACTGCCCCGGAAGCGCAGCCGGACACAAAGGGTTTCCGGCAGCATCAGCGTCTCCCCTGTGTAAATATCCTCCTGATCCAAGATCAGAAAGATACCGTCATACTGCGACAGTTCCCCTTTTTGCAGATGTTCCACCGAAATACCCAATCCAACCTTGCCAAGAAAGACAACAGCCTCTGCATCGGATTGATCCAATTTTCTGATGGGTGTTTCCATATCAAGGGAACCGTCTGCCTTCAGCGCATCTTCCATCCAGACAACACGGCAAGGTGGAAGCTGTACCAGGGAGGCGGTATTGAGCGGCGTATTTTGGGCATCCAACAGCCAATTCAAGCGATTGTCAATCTTCTGCTGGATCCGTTCCAGCTCCTGCTGCTTTTTCAGCACGGTCTCTTTCTGCTGCCGCAGCTTTTCCTCAATGCAGTCAATATCCCTGTTCTTGAGAAAATCCTCAATCTCCGACAAGGGCATATCCAGTACCCGCAGATACCGGATGGTATTCAGCACCTCAAATTGCTCCGTATTATAGTAGCGGTAGCCGGAATCCGGAGAAATATATGCCGGCGTAAGCAGGCCGATACGCTCATAATGCCGAAGGCTGCTGACACTGATATGAAACAGCTTGGACACTTCCCCAATCGGGAAGAGATTCTTCCGCTCCATAAATCCTCATCCCCTCGCTTGCATCAAGGTTGATCTGCGTTGTATCACAGTATAGGCAATCAGGCAGATCACCACAGAAAACAGAGAGCCTGCTGCTGTGGCCAGTCCCATGGGCAAAAGCGTGGTCGGGAACAGCTGAGAGGTCAGATAGGCTCCAGGAATACGCACCAGAGCAATTGCCAGAATATTATGCATAAAGGACAGCCCGGATTTTCCGCAGGCGCAGAAATAACCGCTGAAACTGAAATGGACTCCCGCAAATATGCAGTCAAAAATGTAACCGCGGATATATTGGCCGCCGCAACGGACAACCTCCGCACCGCTCACCGTGCTGGGATCGGTAAACAGCGCCACAATTGGCTCTGCAACGAACTGGATTGCAATGGAAACCAGAATTCCAAAGCCCACGGCAATCATAATTGCATAACTCAGCGTCTGTTTAGCCCGCTCCGGCTTCCCTGCGCCGATATTCTGAGCCCCCAGCGCCGACATGGTGGAGAGCATGGAAGATGGAATCAGGAACAAAAAGCTGATCACCTTTTCCACGATACCAACTGCTGCAGCATCGTTCAATCCTCTCTGATTGGCAATGATGGTAATCACAATAAAGGCGATCTGGATCAGGCCATCCTGAAATGTGATCGGAATTCCAATGCCCAAAATTTTTCTCATAACCGGCCGGCAGGGCTTAAAGTCGTGCTTTTTCAGAACAATGATTTTTCTTTTCAGGATAACAGTCAGCGAAACTGCCACACTGATTGCCTGAGAAAGTGTTGTGCCCAGGGCTGCGCCTACCGGGCCAAAATGCAAGGCCCCCATAAAGAGATAGTCCAAACCAATGTTGGCAACACAAGCCACCGCGATAAAGTACATTGGGCTTTTGCTGTCACCCATCCCCCGGAAAATGGAGCTGATGACATTGTACGCTGTAATAAACGGAATACCGAGGAAACAGACGGTCAGGTATGCCACCGTGCCGGGCACTGCTTCACTGGGCGTGGACATGATCGAAACGATTGGGTGAACCAACAGCAACAGGATGCCGGTCAGCGCAAGGGAAACCACCAGGAATAATGTCACAGTATTCCCGGTATCCTGTGATGCCTGTTTCCAGTTACCCGCGCCAACAGACTGGCCAATGCTGACAGTTGTACCCATGGCCAGGCCCACAATCATGACTGTGATCATATGCATGACCTGTGAGCCGATGGAAACGGCAGTTGTACTGGCAACCCCCTCAAACTGGCCAATGATAAAAAGGTCGGCCATTCCATAGAGCGTTTGCAGGAAGTATGAGAGCAGATATGGCATCGAGAACAGTACCACATTTTTGAACACACTGCCGGTCGTAAGATTTCTTTCCATTGATGTAATCCTTCTTTTTGCTGAACTCACTGTATTATAAAGTCTACAACAGATATAGAGTCAAGTTTTTTCTTCTGTTCCTGTAAACAGCCTTAGTAAAATGCCAACTGTCACAAAGTAAACAAAAAAGCAGGGACAAGGCGAAGATTCTATGATCTCCGCTTTGTCCCTGTTCTTTTTCATTGCATATAAGGTTACTTATTGCCCACCATTTCTTTTACAATTGCCGCTAAATGTTCCAACGAAGAGGCATCTAGTTTTTTCATATCCTCTACCAAGTCGGCAATCTGAACAGGATAGGCGTTTCCATCATCAAAAAACTGTTGCGGCGTAATGCCGAAGTATTCGCAAATATAAAACAGACCTTGTAAAGACGGCAGGGCTTTCCTGTTCTCGATCTGATTGATATAGCTGTTGTTCTGGCCCAGCGATAGCGACATATCACGAGCCGAAACATTCTTCTGCATCCGCAGCTGTGCGATACGGTTTTGAGTAAATTCCTCGTACATGGGAACACCCCTCCCTTCTCGCATTATTCTATATCGTATATATCTTTAAAATACGATATATTGTCCTGTGTATTTCTTGACATACAATATTAAATCCTTTATCTTTTGAATATACACAGGCTGAAATATTGCAAAAAGGAGAGGCTTTTATGGTCTATAAGACTTGTTGCATTACAGGGCATCGGGATATTCCAGCAGAGCGTATGGCCTATGTAGAACAGGAGCTCCGGCGGGAAGTGCTGGAGGCTATT
>CABRZL010000175.1 GCA_902475435.1 uncultured Eubacteriales bacterium
AGGATGGTTCATCCAATAGATAAATCTGTGGGTTCATGGCATAAACAGAAGCAAAGGCGATTTTCTGCTTTTCTCCGCCGGACAACTCAAAAATATTTCTGTTTCGCAGCTTTTGAATATGCAAATCTTCAGTTGTCTGCTCTACTCGCTCAGCCAATTTCTCAGGAGGGCGAGCTTCATTTTCAATTCCAAAGGCAATCTCACTGTCTGTATCAACATTGAAAAACTGCGTCCGTGGATTTTGGAAAACGGAGCCAACCTTAGCGGCAATCTGATACATGGGGATATTGCTGATTTCCTGACCATCTACCAGCACACGGCCATGAAGCTCCCCCTGATAAAACTGAGGGATCAATCCATTCACCAGCCTTGTAATCGTTGTTTTTCCGCACCCGCTGCGGCCACAGAACAGGACGAATTCTCCGTCCGAAATTTTCAAATTGATGTCGCGCAGCCCACCATGTTCCTGCCCCGTATAGGAAAACGATACATTTTCAAACTCAATCAACCGATCACACCTCCTCGCACACATAATTCAAAAATCAGATAAGCTACGGCAACGGCCATGACGCCCCAATCGGAAATTCCGCATTTTATCTGGACAAGACAGGTGCGTGGATTGGGATTTTCAATTCCACGAGTGACAGAAGCAACAGAAAGATCATCCGCCGCTTTTGAAGCTGCCATCAATAAAGGCACATAAATACACTCAACCGTCATGCCCGGATGTGTTAAAAAGCCCGCCAGAGATGGTGAAACATCTCTCATTCGCATAGCGTCTGTGATATAGCGCCAGTCCTCTTGAATAGTTGGAATGTACCGCAGCATAACTGCCATAGGAATTACTAACTTTTTGGGTGCGCGGACACGGTTCATAGCAGACAGGAACTCATTGACTTTTGTAGTAGTCAGAACAATCCCAGCCAAGGTTCCGCACGCATAGACCTTATGAAACAAGCCTAAAAAGGCAATAAACATTGTCCGCAGCGTGCCTGTCATTTCTGCCATGATCCAAACTGTCAGGGCACAGATGACCGCATAAAAGCATACAGCCTTAATGACATATTTCCACTTTCCAAAGAAAGCCCCCAATATCGCAATCAGCATAACAAGGATAAATTGATATGCAAGTGAGGGCGCAAACATGGACGATAAAACACACATAAGAATAAGAAAGAGCTTGGCCCGTGGGTCGAGCCAAAGCTCTTTCTTATGGCGTTTACCGCTCATGCTGTAATACCTGCTTTTTCAAACTGCTTTTTCAGCATTTTGCAGCCTACAAAAGCGCTGATTGCAGATGTAATGATAACAGCAGCAAACATGGCAATCAGGATGCCGGTATTTGCAGTTGCCTGCATGGTGTCGATGTAACTCTGTTCAGTTCCGTTCCCCAGCATGGTCTGCGCCCAGCCGTTGGGGTCAACAAAGAACACGATATATGAACCAGTGCCACCGAGAGAGAACAGGATATAAGACAGGCTGTTGAGTTTTTTGCTTTTGTACTGCCCTGCACCAGCAACAAAGTCCGCGACAATCGCCATGATCATGTAGCCCAATGCAAAAGCCCAGTGCATACCAGTCACGAACCAAATAATACCCATGATAACGCCCATTATAGAAAGGCTCCAACGCTTATGTACTTTTGCAATCAGCAAAAGATAAATGGGGCCAGCAAGCAGCCCACCTCCTGCTGGCATGAAAAAAGTAAGTACAGGATTCGTTGCAAAAAAGACACCGCCCACCAATACAAAAACAAATAACAGTGCAGTAAAAATACCTGTTGTTACAAGGTCTTTCACTGTCAGACCTTTGTTCATAGAATTTACTTGATTACTCATTTTGACCTCCTACCTTTCATTGTCTTGACTCGACAAGTGGTTTGTGATATTCTTCGGTTAGATACCTCTAATCTTCGCCTAATACAATACGCATTTATCGAACAACATTCAATAGGTTCCGGCAATGTTCGTCTGTTCCTTTCAAAAGTTCGTCTAATCGTTGCAAAAAGGAGGCGGTCTGTTTTCATGTCTGAAATTATTGACCAGTTTTATACACCGCTACTAATTGAACACGGTTTTATCCGTGACCCAGACAACCAGCAATATGGGGCATTAGGTGACTGCTGGAAACTTTCTCCCGAAGTTGGAGAAGGCACCTACTGGACTTATGGACAGAAAGACTTATATGATATTAAAATCCATAACTTTTCCTTCCACGAAGATTTCATGTTGGAATGCTCCATGCCGGAATGTCTGAGTATCACTCGGTATGACTCTATTTCCGGGGAGGAATTATCTCCATACCGTAGACTGTCTGCCGGTTGTATCAAAACATTTATTGGAGGCTACACTCCATACAAGGCTTTGATACATAAAAATATTCCAATCCGTTCGGTTGGGATTGAGATTGCACCGGCATATTATGAGGACTACCTGAAAAAACTGTACCCGGAGGCACAGATCAATCCTGTGGATGCATTTCGGAAGATCGACCAAACATCCGACTTTCCAGAAATGTCACGGTTACTCACAGAAATCAAAGACTATCGCGGGGAAGGGATTGCAGCAAAACTTTTTTATGAGGGTAAAGTCGCAGAAGCTGTTTCAATGGTGGTGGAATATCAGAAGAAACATCCTGATAAACCAGCCCATAAGCTCTCTCAACAGGATATTGAAAATCTCCAAATAGTTGCCGCTTATCTTAGCGATCACTATGCTTTTGATATTCCTCTGGAACGGCTAACACAGATTGCCTGCATGGGAACAACAAAGCTCAAAAGCTGTTTTAAGAAATACTACGACTGCACCATCACGGAATATGTTCAACAGCGGCGCATGAGCCAAGCAGAATATCTGCTGGCATATACAGAGCTGACAGTCGGGCAAGTTGCCCAAACAGTAGGCTATTCCACTTCAAGCCGATTTGCAGAATTATTCCGAAAAAGCACGGGATTGTTGCCATTAGAGTACAGAAAAAACGCACAGCGAAAGTAAAATGAGCGCCAGAGGGAACTCTGGCGCTTGTAAAATTTTTCACCCACATTCTAGTCGGGCTTAGCCATGTGTTGTGGAATATAT
>CABRZL010000176.1 GCA_902475435.1 uncultured Eubacteriales bacterium
TGCAACCATTGCAACAAACTATTTGTTCAAAGGATTGGTTTTTAACTTTGCGCAGAGTTCGTTTGCGCCGGAAGATGCAGAAATCGTAAAAGTGATTGCAAAGACCAAACTGTTTGGATTGAAATGGTTAACGCCTTCTGTAATTATTTTTATTGTCATTGTGGTGCTGTTGGCGCTTTGGATGTATAAAACCAGATTTGGTAATCGGTTGCATGTGGTTGGAGATAATCCTGAGGCAGCCTCCTACTCTGGTATCAATGTATCTAGGACCGTGTTGATTACCTATATTGTTTGCGGTGTTATGGCAGCGATCTCCGGTTTCCTGATGGTGTCTTTTGATGGATATACAATTTATACTCAGGGTAACTCTTTGAGTACGTTCCCCATTTCGTGCTGTGTTATTGGCGGAATTAAGATGGCTGGCGGAAAGGGTACAGCGGTTCATATATTGCTGGGTGTTTTGATTATGCGTGCCATTTCTACTATGATGAGCGTTATGTTCCTAAGCACCGATATGGTTAACCTGATCACAGGCATTTTGTTGGTAGCGGTATTGATTGTTGACCGTATTACCAGTACAAAAAGCGCCGAATAACTTGTTGATTTCCCGTTAATGGGTATCATAAATATTTTTCCAAAGATGAAAGGGTGGAAAATGATGAAGAAATTCAAGAGAGTTGCTGCAATTTTGTTGGCACTCAGCATGATTTTCGCACTTACAGCTTGCGGCACTGCCGAAGAATCTGCTGCCAGTGGCGAAACTGCTTCAGAACAGACTGCTGCAGCAACACCTGCAAATGAGGCAGCGGGCTCTACAGAAGAAAGCGCGTCTTCTTCCGGTGATGTAGATGTTAACGCTGCGCTTTCCGGCAAAACCATAGGATATGTTACCATCAATGGTGCGGCTCCTTGGGGAGGCCTGATTGGCACAAAGCTGGTTGAGTTTGTTGAGGCTGCGGGTGGCACTTGCCGGCTTCTGGATGCACAGACAGATACTGCAAAGATTGCAGAGTACTGCCAGCAGATGATTGATGCCGCCGTAGATGCACTGGTTATTTTTGGCGGTGATCCTGCGGCAAACTCCGATATTGCAAAGACTGCAGATGAGGCCGGGATTCCTGTATTTATGGCTGCGCTGGATGTCAGCGAGGAAGGCCGTCAGTATGTAAAAGCATGCGTTGGCCCAGATCAGGAAGAAATGTGCTATGAGATCGGTCAGTATATCATAGAAGCTAACGGTGCAGATGCAGGTTGTAAAGTTGTTCAGATCTCCGGTGTGCCGTTCCTGGACGACTACATTCAGCGTGAAGCTGGCTTTAAGCGCGCTATGGAGGAAACCAACTACGAACTTCTTGAGCCGGACTATGCATATTCCAGCCGTTCGGATGCAAAGACCTTTATGGAAAACCACATTCAGGCCGAGGGCGACAGCATTGATATCGTCATGGGATATGATGACGATTTAACCATGGGTGCTGTAGCCGCTATTGAAGAGGCTGGCTTAACGGATCAGATCAAAGTGTATTCTTTGACCGGCCAAAATGATGCAATTCAGGCTGTAGCAGATGGTAAAATGGAACTTACGGTAATGAACCGTGCAGAGGATATTTCAAAAGAGTTAACTGTCGCTATGGCTGAGTACTTCACAAATGGCTCTACCGAATATTATCACTATACAGATCTTGTCTATATTGATAAGAACAATGTAGCAGACTATATCGGTAAGGGCGAGTTCTAAGATTAGAAAGGAATGCTCCGGATGCCTTATGGTATCCGGAGCATTTGTTATAACCTCCGGTTATTGTCGATAGACAATCGGTATTGGAAGAAAGTAGATCATTGCGATATAATAACATCACAGGATTTGCGTATGCTTATCCGCCTGTAAATAAAAAAGCGAAAGGAGAAATCATATGAGCTCAATCCTTCAGCGCACGGAACGGTTTGAAGATCGCCGTGAAATTAAAAATATCATGGGCAAATATGTGACAAGTTGCCTTCTTTGCCGTGAAGACACTCTGGTGGATACGCTGTTTTGCAGCCGTGATGATATCAGCGTAGGTTTTAACAACGGATATTATGTAGGTCGAGAGGCCGTCAGCGCGTATTTTTCTGCTGTTTGTGCCGCTACCGCAAAAAAGTCAAAATGCCTGCAAAAAATTTTCCCGGAGCAGTTGGGGAAATTGTCCGATGAGGAACTCTACGGTGTAGGTCCCTTCAAGGCAGAGCCGCTTACCAGCTTTTATATGCAGGAGGCCGAGGATATGCAGACGGCCAAGGCAATCTGGATGGTAGAAGGATCTATTACGGATATCACGGAAAAAGGGCCCGTAACGAATTGGTCTTGGGGCTACTATGCGGCGGATTTTATAAAAGAAGATGGACAAATGAAACTTTGGCATGTGCTGCGCGTGGAAGATGTGCATTGTCCAAACGGTGTGGATTGGGGAATGCCTGAGAATAAATTCCCAGAGCTTCCTGAGTTTGCGGAGCTGAAAGACATTCAGATTCCGGCGCCCAATCATCCGGCTGCTGTCTATGAAACGTTCAGTGCATCTCGTGGCCCGGCTAAACCGCCCAGAATTCCGGAGCCTTATTCCACGTTTGCTGAGACCTTCAGCTATGGAATTTAAAAAGGAGGGTAACGAATATGGCAATTGATTGGTCAACTAAGAAATTCCCCGCCTGGTTTGAACATAATATTCCGAAGCGTTATCCAATGCCTCGAAAAAATGACGAAGATATGTTGCAGATGGTGGAGGATATTGAAGAGGTTCGTGATTTGATGAGCCTTCGTTCTTATTATCAGGCCGCCGATCTTCGGCAGAAGGAATTGGATGAACTGTGGGTATCCGAACCCCTCCATGCGGCAAAAGCCAGCTATGGAGCAAACTGGGGATACTATTATGGGAAATCAGAGATCCAACGCTGGTATGTAGATGAATTTATGGCCAAGCGTCAGGCACAAATGAAGGTGTATTGTCAAAAGCAGGGGATCTCCGAGGATGAAAAGCTACTCGGAGCCGGCTCGATGGTAATGTATCCGATGTCCAC
>CABRZL010000177.1 GCA_902475435.1 uncultured Eubacteriales bacterium
CATCCTTGTCAAAACCAACGAAAACCACGTTGCTGTGGCCCTTGTTCCGGCTCTCATAAATCCGTCCGGTCTGGACGCAGTAGTCCAAAATCTCCTGGTCAATGCCTCGGCCCTTGAGATAGGTCATCATCGCCCGATTGTCTGGGGCGGCCTGGGGCAGAAGCAAGTACTTAGGCTTTTCCTCTTTCGGCGCTGGCACTAAGGAAGGCGGCGGGATGGCCGCCCTGCCGGAGATGGTTTCCATGGCCTCCAGAAAGGAATAGCCGTTGACCTTGATGAGATAGTCCAGCGCGCTGTAACCGCCGATCCCGCGGGAAAACCAGCACCATTTGCCGTTGGAAATTCGCAGGCTGTCATGGGTCTTGGTGCAGTAGACATTGCCGGACACATGGACTAACTCCTGGGGTTCGCAGGTTTGCAGATAGGTGAGCAGGTCCACCTGCCTTGCCCGTTCGATGGTTTCTGAATCGTAAAAAGGCATAAAAAAATACAGCCCCCTTTACATAGCCGTAGATTAGCCGCCCCATGTGGGGTAGCTGACTATGTAAAGGGGGCTGTACTCTTTTCAGATATGAAAAAAGCCGACTGAATTGCTCCAATCGGCCCTTTTCTGCATATACTTTTGCGATTTATATGCAGATATGAATGGGGAATGTGCAGTTTTGGGCGGCAGCTTTAAACCATAGCCGGTTTCCTGGCCTCAATATAAAGGTCGATGTCCTCCACGATATAATTGGCCCCGGTGGTGTGCAGGGCTTCACAGCAGGAATACACATAGTCCCATACATCATAGCGGGTAAAGAGTTCCGCCACCTGCCTGCCAGTCAAGTGCTTGGCATTTTTGTAGGTCTCTACGCAATAAATGAGAAAATCGCCCTGTCTGGTCACATCCACCCTTCTTTCGCCACTGTATCACACTCTTAGATCAGTATGTGTCACTCAGCAGGAAATCCGCCAAATGCACGATCTTCACACCATTGATATTTCCTGCCGCCAGCTCATCCAGCGTTACCACATATTTCGGATAGTGGTCTTTGATTTCGAGGAGATTGGCAACCTCCCGATCCGATTCCTCCGGCAACCTGCGGCACACCTGAACGTAGATACGCTCGTCACGCTGCACTGCCACAAAATCAATTTCTTTCGTTTCATTCTTCCCGATATAAACTTCATAGCCCCGCCGCCGCAGTTCAAAATACACTATGTTTTCCAGCATAGCGGCAATGGACTTCGGATTAAAACCCATGATGCAGTATTTCAGAGAAGCGTCTGCCAGATAGAATTTTTCCTGGGTTTTCAGCACGGATTTTCCCTGCAAATCATACCGCTGGCAGCGATAGATCACAAACGCTTTTTCCAGCCAGTTCAGATAGTTGTAAACTGCCTCCACGGATAGGGAGCGCCCCTCGCTCTTGAGGAATTTTGCAATGGCGTTGGCAGAAAAGGTCTTGCCCACATTTTCCACGATATACTTGACAACACGGTTGAACAAATCAAAGTTCATGATGTTATGCCGCTTTGTAATATCGTTGGTAATCACAGAGTTATAGATTCCCTCCACGATCTGATAGGCAGAGCGTTCGTCAAAGTTGCCCAGCGCCACAATAGGGAATCCACCCAGCCGCAGATATTCGTTTAACAGCTCCTTTGGGGAACGGGAATCTGATTTCTTGAAATCCAAATATTCAGCGAAAGACAGCGTATAAACCGGAATGGAGATATAACGTCCCGTCAAATAGGTGGAGATCTCGCTTGACATCAGCTTGGAATTGGAGCCGGTCACATAAATATCGGTATTGGCATTTTCCAGCAGGCTGTTGACTGCTTTTTCCCAACCGTCGATCTCCTGCACTTCGTCCAGCAGCAGATAGTAGCGCCCATTGTCGGTCATTTGCTCTTTGATACCGTTATACATATCCTTGTCGGTCATGCCATCGTCAAAATCCTCCGACGTATAACGCATACTGAGTATGTGGTCTGTGGCAACCCCGCTTTTCAGCAGATCATCCCGCAGCATATCCAAAATCGTGGATTTTCCGCAGCGCCGGATTCCTGCCAGTATCTTCACCAACGGAACATTCCGATAGGTTTTCAGCGTGTTCATATATTGTGGTCGGATAATCATATCGTTCGCCTCCTTGTTCCTTACTAATAGTATAGCGAAAAACTCCAAGAATATCAATAGTTTTTACTCCTAATCCGTAAAAACTTATTTTCCATAAAACCTTTTTGGGTTTGAATTAATTTTGGTATGTAAAAGGCGGCATGGATTTCTCCATGCCGCCCAAAGAGCTATTCAGTTTTGAAAGCGCCGATCTTCTTCAGATAGGCAAATCCGTCTGCGTGGCCCCGAAAGTAGATGTGTTCCCGTTCCATATTATCAGCGCGCATATACAGCCGGATAAATTCCTTCAAGGCTTCATGCTCATCCGCAGTAAAGGAAAGCTCTCCCTTGCCCTCCAGCAGAGCGCCAATCGCAGGATTTCGGCGTTTCAGTTCCTCCATCTGGGCCTTCAACTCGGTATATTCCGGGCTGGCAGCCGCCAAATCCATCACAATGTCGCTGTCGATTTCAGAAAACTGCTCGGAAATGCGCTCCGGGAGCAGGCAGTAGCTATCGTCCATCTATCATCACCCCTTGTTACGATTTTTATTATACTATACCTGCCCCGCAACGCAATGGCAAATGTGCGATTATCGTTCTTTCTGCGCTTTGGCTTTCTGTTTGGCTTCGGCGGCCCTGGCCTGTTCCTGGACAGTATCCCATACCGTATCCATATAAGAGGTTTCCTGGTTCTCCCACCGCTCAAAAATCTGCTTCAAGGGTTTGCCGGATTTCAGCAGCGCCCTGGCCTGCCCGTCCTCCAAATCACGGGTTTCCAAGGTCATCAGAATATCCTCCCGCACCGTGTACTCATAAGCGTGGTTCAAAATTTCAGCCGGCGGCTGGGAAAGCAGCCAATCCCGGAACTGCTCCTGTTCCGCGAACATTTTCTCATAGAGCCTGGTATTCAATTCTTCGTTGGTCATCGTATCCTCCTTTACCGTGCCAG
>CABRZL010000178.1 GCA_902475435.1 uncultured Eubacteriales bacterium
CCCTGGTTATTACTGGGCCAAATACGGGCGGCAAGACGGTAACGTTAAAGACTTTAGGACTATTGACGCTGATGGCTGAGTGTGGATTACACATTCCTGCATCAGATGGAAGCTGTATTTCCACCTATGATTTGGTATTGGCAGATATAGGAGATGAGCAGAGTATTGAACAATCATTATCGACGTTTTCTTCTCATATGAAGAATATTGTAGATATCACCGAGGAATGTAATGAAAAAACGCTGGTCCTTTTCGATGAACTGGGGGCAGGTACAGATCCGGCAGAAGGCGCAGCATTGGCAGTGGCTATTATTGAATTCTGCCGAAAGTTAGGCGCAAAAATTGCAGCTACGACACATTATGCAGAATTAAAACTTTATGCAATGCGGACGGAGGGGGTAATCAACGGCTCCTGCGAGTTTGATGTTGAGACTTTGCAGCCAACTTACCGATTGCTGATTGGCATCCCCGGAAAGTCCAATGCTTTTGCTATCTCGCAGCGGCTTGGGTTGAGCGGCATCATCATTGATGATGCAAAGAGCTTGGTTAGTGAAAATGACGCCAATTTTGAAGATGTGCTGTCACAACTCGAAATGCAGCGAAAAGCGATGGAAGAGGCAAGGCTACAGGCAGAGCAACTCAAAAATGAGATGGAGCGGGCAAAAAAGCAATCCGATGAATATAACCAAGAAATCAAAAAAGAACGAGATAGAGCGGTAGCGACAGCCCGGAAAGAGGCGCAGGCAATTATTGATGATGCGCGTCGTTCCGTAAACGTGGCCATGGATGAGATAAAGAAAATGCGGAAGCAGCTGAAAGATGCAGGGGCCGTGGAAGATTTAAATCATCGACAGAGTGAGCTGCGCCGTGGCTTAAACGAAGCGGAAAATAGGTTGAACGCTAAACAGAAGCCTGCTGTGAAAAAAGTTTCTGATCGGCCTCCAAAGTCCGGTGACACGGTGGAATTACTTAAGCTGGGAACTCGTGCAACGGTCTTACAGGTTAATAAAGATGGAACGCTGCAAATCCAGGCTGGCATTATGAAAATCAATGTGAAACCGGAAGAGGTTTATGTATTGCCGGAGCAAGAGGGACAGGCTGCCGTTCGGCGTTTTGTGGAGCGGGCCAACCGGGAACTTCGTAATGTTGCTGCTTCGTCCGAAGTGGATCTTAGAGGTATGACATCGGATGAGGCCATTGGGGTCCTTGATAAGTTTTTGGACGATGCGTTAATGGCGAAGCTTCCATCTGTGCGCATTATTCACGGAAAGGGAACTGGAGTTTTGCGAAAAGCAGTGCAGCAGCATCTCAAACGGAATAAACGTGTTAAATCAGTCCGTTTAGGTGTATATGGAGAGGGAGAAGATGGCGTTACCATTGCTGAATTGGATCCTTGATATTAGCGGCTCACATTGTTTACTATGACGAATCTATAAAAATCCAATTGCAAAAGATTGACGATTTCCAGAATCTCTGTTATGATAATAGTACCTAGGCAGAGATGCCCGAATTTTAGGGAGTGAATGTGAAATGTGTACCAAAAATGTGGTTGTAACCAATCAGGTGGGGCTTCACGCCCGTCCTGCAACATTTTTTATTCAAAAGGCCAATGAATTTAAGTGCTCCATATGGGTCGAGTTTGAGGAACGCCGTGTCAATGCAAAGAGTCTTTTGGGTGTGTTGTCCCTTGGAATTGTTAAGGGTACTGAAATCACGCTGATTGCCAATGGCTCCGATGAAGAGGAGGCTATCGAGGCACTCGCCGAGCTGATCTCCTCTGATTTCGGCGAATAATCACAGCTCTTTTGCCCCATGGCCCGGATTGGTCGTGGGGCGTTTTCCTGCTTTTGGAGGGGTCATTTATGGAAATACTATCGCCTCAGGAGCTGAAGGATAAGGTGCTTTCTCTTCCGTTTTCACCTGGGGTCTATTTGATGAAAGACAAAACTGGAACAATAATTTATGTTGGTAAAGCAAAAAAACTGAAGAACCGTGTCAGTCAATATTTCCAGGAGTCTGCAACACATTTCCCTAAAACGCGTATGATGGTCAGCCGAATTGCCAACTTTGATTATATTGTTGCGGGATCAGAATTTGAGGCATTGGTGCTGGAATGCAATTTGATTAAGCGCCATCAACCAAAGTATAATATTTTGTTAAAGGATGATAAGGGGTATCCATATATCCGGGTGGATCTCAAAGAGGAGTATCCCGCTTTTACCATGGCCTCAAAGAGGAATGATGATGGAGCCAAATATTTTGGGCCATATGGCGGAAGATTTGTGACGCAGCGGGCATTAGATACGATTCGATTAACCTTGAAATTACCTGGATGTAGCAAAAAATTTCCACGCGACATTGGAAAAGAGCGTCCTTGTCTCAATTATCAGATTGGAAATTGTGACGGTTGGTGTCAAAAGAAAATGTCGCAGGAAGAATATCGCAAGCGAATCGAGCAAGGAATTTTGATGTTAGAAGGTCGGGATAAAGAGCTTGTTGCAGAGCTTAAAACGCTGATGGAACATGCAGCAGATCAGCTGAATTTTGAATTGGCTGCTAGCTATCGAGACAGGTGCCGGGCCATTGAAGCGTTAGCGCAAAAACAACTGGTTTGTTCTGGAGCTATGGCAGATACCGATGTGGTGGGTTATTTTGTTGGTACGGCAAAAACCGGATTTGCTGTTTTGCACTTTGTGCATGGCAGCTTGATTGACAAAGATGTAGAAATATTAGAAACTACCTTGGACGAGAATCCGGAGGAAATAGTTTCTACGTTAGTAAAGCAGTATTATTTAAAGCGGGGATTGGCGCCCAAAGATATATATTTGCCTTGTCCCATGGAAGATGCTGATTTGTTTGCTCAGCTTTTATCCCAAAATTTTGGGAAAAAGGTGCGGATTTCTGTTCCACAGCGCGGAGATCATATGAAGCTGGTTAAGCTGGCGTGTAGCAACGCAAAAGAGGAAGCGGAACGTGTCTCCTCAGATGCTGAGCGGACTTCAAAAA
>CABRZL010000179.1 GCA_902475435.1 uncultured Eubacteriales bacterium
TTATTCAAAGGCATGGGGAAATATCCAGGGAATTATTTGCCCAAAATTTTCACTCATTTGGGCAATCCTTGGCGCCGTTTATTATTATTTGATACATTCCCGGATTCTTCAGGCATTGGACTGGCTTTCTCAAAATCTTGCCTTTTCTTTTGTAATCGGACTGTTCTTTGGATTTTTTATTGTGGATGTGATCCATTCAGCAAACCTGGTTGTGAAACTGAAAAAATACGCAGAAGAAAACGCGGTTATTATCCGCTATGAAACAATTAAAACCGAGATCCGCAAACGAGCAGATGAAAGAAAACAAAAGTACCGATTTTTCTCGCCCTTTCATTCCGATATTCCTTTGTCCGAACACTTGAAAGAATTAAAAGAATCTTTTGAAGAAAAAAGGAAAAATATGCATGAATAAAATAATTATTAATGCTATAGTGACTACACTGGAATATGTTTCTTTTCTTCCTGATATCTCCTCCTATAGAAAATTCACGCGCATCTGATATTATCATCAATCCTGACTTTCGCCATAAGGGATATTTCCCTGTTGGCGAAAGTTTTTTGTTATAGCCTTCAAATAAAATTTCTGTTGAAATAACACGCATTAAAGTCGTAAAAAGAAAGCATTAATCAAACTGCATGGGAGACTTTTTATGATGTTAATCGCTATCGATCATGAAAACAAGCAGATAAAAACCGCACACCAGACATTTTCTTCCGGCTTATGTGAGAGCGACACCCGGCCGCCCTTCGGGGAAAATATTCTGCGCTACAAGGGGAAGTATTACACACTTTCCGACCAGCGAATCCCGTATATGCGGGATAAAACCACCGATGAACGGTTCTTTATTTTGACGCTATTCGCCATCGCCTTTGAGCTGCGATACCTGCGCTATCCTGCAAATGATACAGTGGATATTGCGCTGGCTATCGGGCTGCCTCCCGCCCATTACGGCACACAGTACAAGAGGTTTGAGCCGTATTTTCTGGAGCGCGGTGTGACGGAATATCATCTGGACAGAAAGAGCTACCGCATTTGCATTCACAAGGCAGTGTGTTTCCCACAGGCCTACGCCGCTGTTATGCCGGTCTATCCCCGTATCCAGCAACTTTCCAAAGTCATTGTCGTAGATATTGGCGGCTTCACAGCAGATTATCTGCTGATAAAAAACGGACAGGCAGATCTATCGGTATGCGACTCCCTGGAAAACGGTGTCATTACCTTATACAACCGGATCAAGTCAAAGGTCAACGCAGACTACGATATGCTTCTGGACGAATCCGATATAGATGTCATCTTGCAGGATAAACCGCACGATTATGAAGAAACGGTTGTACGCTTGGTAAAAGAACAGGCACAGCAATTTGTCGATGACCTTTTTGGGAAACTGAGGGAACGGATGATCGACCTGCGCACCGGAAAAACCGTATTTGCCGGCGGCAGCTCCATCCTGCTCCGACGCCAGATTGAAGCATCTGGGAAAATCGGCTCCAATATTTTTGTAAACGAGATTTCGGCAAATAGTAAAGGCTACGAATTGCTGTACCGCGCTTCTCAGGTAGGTGTTCGATAATGTGTGAAAAGAAAGACCCATATAAATTTACCATACGGTTTAATCCTTCCGATCCTACGCACCAGCAAACAGTCGTCCTTCTGAACCATCAAGGACGGCGCAAGGCACAGTTACTTGTCAATACGGTCTGCACTATATCCATTGTTCGCAGACCCCGGACATCCCGCAGGAACCTCCTGTGGACACTGCGCTGATTGAAACAATCGTGCGAAAAGTCCTAAAGGAACAGAGCGAAGGACCACAGATTAAAAAGACGGAGAAGCATCGTCCTCCCACAGTGCAGGCTCTGGAAGATGATTTTGACTTTGATGAAGCGGCCGATGCTTTAGGGGCGGACGGCCTGGCCGCCATTGCAAATACAATGGCGATGTTCCGGAGGGATTAAACGATGAAATGCAACAACAATCATTTAAGGCGGGTGCTGACTGGAATCGGAGCTGCACTACTTCTCGCAGTTTTCCTGTATGCCGCATTTCAGATTGTATCTTATTTGCGGGCCGAGAATGAAAACCGGCAGCTATCAGAAGATCTGATTAAAAAGGCCGTACATACCCCGCCTCCTTCTTCGCAAGCGCCAGATTTATCCGAGCCGCAATCACCGGAAACCGTCCCCCATTGAAGTGGATTTTGAAACGCTCTGTCAGGAAAACGAGGATATCGTTGCGTGGCTCTACTGCAAGAACACACCGATCCATTATCCGATTGTACAGGGCAACGACAAGAATTACTATTTAAGGCGGCTGTTAAACAGCGAATACAATATAAACGGGACCCTTTTCCTGGATTACTGCTGTCAATCGGATTTCCGTGATTTTAACTCGATTGTATACGGCCATCACATGAAATCCGGCGAAACGTTCGGCACACTGTCAAACTATAAGAATCAGGAATATTATGACGAACATCCCGTTATGTATCTGCTGACACCGGAACAAAATTATAAAATAGAGCTGATCGCCGGATATATTACGCCCTCTGACTCTGATACCTATTCACTCCTCAATACAGCAGAGGAGAAAAAGGCATTTCTGGAACACGCTTTGCAGAAATCAACCTTCGTCTCCTCTGTGTCTGTAAATGAAACGGATTCTTTTGTCACGCTTTCAACCTGTTCTTACGAATTTGAAAACGCCCGCTATGTGGTAGTCGGCCGACTGGTTGCGCCTGAGTAGTCAAGCCCCCCGGCTAAGCCGGGGGCTTGAGTAAGCCCTAGAAGGGCACAATACGGACAACGCCCCTAAAGGGGCCGCGAATAGGTGGGCCAACTGCATTGCTGACTCATGGCCGGCCCCTGAAGGGGCTATTTTTATGCCTTGGGATTCTTACTACCTGCAAACGGGTCGATAAATTCCTTGATGCTGATTTGCTCTGCGATCTTGTCCTCCTCT
>CABRZL010000180.1 GCA_902475435.1 uncultured Eubacteriales bacterium
TACTTTCTTTAACTTTTCAGAGATATCTCGCTGAACAATAATGCTGGCTAATGGAATTTCAAGTTCCTTTAGTGCTGTAACTGTAAAACTTGCCTGATTTACCGATTTTTTTGTAATGCGTCCAATCTGTCTCAGAAACTTTTGTGATTCAAAATAGTATTTGGCATATTCTGGAATCACCTTTTGAGTGTCTGCACGAAGCATTAACAAATTCATGCCATGGATTATTTGTTCATCGTCTTGTTTCGAGTATAATGCAACCTTCCCAAGATGTTTTTCGCTGTTGATATGAGACATTAGAATATCGCCGTCTTGAAGGATATAATCCCTGTATTGGGCAAGGTCATAAATTCCCGCATAACCAAATTTTTCTCTATTTATAGTCTTATCTGCAATAGTTTCAATTCGTGTAATCGGAAAACCACCTGCACCATCTGTTTGCCTTATCGATGCTCCATTTCTGATAACAGAAAAACACTCTCCCAACTTCGCCATCACACCATCTCCTCCCACACCTGCATGTTATTCCGATTTTTCGTCATCTTTTTCCGTTGCCACGCTCTCAATCATTCCGGCAACTGTCTGGCCCAACAACATGGTACTTGCATTCTCGGCAGTGACCACCGGGCGGCCGGTTTTGGATTCGATCTCTTTCCGGGCATTTCCGGCCACTGCGCCGCCCTGTTTGGCAACGATACGGTTTTCTTCCAGACCATGTGGGTTCTGGGCATTTGTCAGCTCCGTTGTGGTGGCTTCTGCCAGCATATTCAAGGCCAGTTCTAGGGTGCTCATGTTGTCGCGCAAGTTTTCCTTTTTCAGCCCTTTGAAGTTTTTATATTGCCGTGTGTTCATACCAGACCATGCCTTCGTCACCTCGTCCGTCAGAATGGCATACTCCTGCCCCTCTTTCACGCCGTGCACCTTCCATGCATCGGTCAGCTCTTTTCGGGCGCGGATGGTTTGCAGACGCTGGTTGATCCACTCCGGGGAGTAACCTTTTTGTGCATAGGTGTCAAGTGCACGCTCGATGGTCAGTTCCGGGTCAATGATCTCCTCAATGCGTTCCCGGCCGACCATCGCCAGCCACATCTTGAACGGTTCCGCCTTTTTGGACGGCACCGACTGAATGATGCGCAGGAGCTGTTCCGTGTTGGCAACATCGGTCAAACGGCGTTTTCCGTCTGTCGCTTTCATTTTCAACTGGTGACAATTTGTCACCAGTTCACTGCCCTCAGCTTTCAAGCGTTGCTTCAACTTATTCCAATATTTTCGCCCGGTGTTGTAATCTCCGCTTTCTGTTAAAACCGTCACAACATCAACGATGGAGAAGTACCATTCTTCCTGCGTTTCATCCCATGCGGTACGAATTGGTCGGTCCTCAAACATTTGCAGTTTATCATTTTCTGTCATCGCATTTTCCTCCGTCATACCATTTCTTCCAGTTCTGCCAAACCCTTGGTGATCTCCATTTCCAGCTCATGCAGGTCAGCAAGGATCTCCGTAGTCGAGGGATACTCCACCGGCACATACTCCGTCTCTTTATACTTATTGATGGATAAATCGTACCCGTTGGCGGCAATTTCTTCTTTGGGCACAAAGAAGCTCTGCTCGGTGCGCTTGCGGTCAGTTTCGGCGTCGAGGTTATGGAACCGGGCGATGATGTCCGGGATGTCGTTTTCCTTCACCTCGGTGCGCTTGTCGTCCAGCGAGAAGCCGTCGGCTTTCATATCGTAGAACCACACCCTGTCGGTGCCGCCCGCGCCGGTCTTGGTAAACACCAGCACCGCCGTGGACACTCCTGCGTAGGGCTTGAACACGCCGGAGGGCATGGAGATGACCGCCCGCAGCTGGTGGTTTTCAATGAGTTCTTTTCGGATGCTCTGGTGAGCCTTGCTGGAACCGAACAGCACGCCGTCCGGCACGATGCAGGCGCAGCGTCCGCCGGTTTTGAGCATCCGCAGGAAGAGTGCAAGGAACAGAAGCTCCGTCTTTTTGGTGTTGGTGACGGCTTTCAGGTCGTCGTTGATGCTCTCGGCATCCACAGTGCCCTTGAACGGCGGGTTCGCAAGGCAAACGGTATACTTGCTGCAAATGGAGTTTTGCTTCGACACGCTGTCCTTGTAGTCGATATCCGGGTTCGTGATGGAGTGGAGCATCAGATTCATGGCCGAAATGCGCAGCATGGTGCGGTCCGTGTCAAAGCCCGTGAACATCGGGCCGGCAAAATGCTGCCACTGCTCCGGGGTCATGCTGTCCTCGTAGTGGGCGCGGAGGTACTGCGCACTGGACACCAGAAAGCCCGCCGTGCCGCAGGCGGGGTCGCAGATAAAGTCGTCCGGCGTGGGCTGCACCAGTTCCACCATCATGTCGCGGATGTGTTTGGGCGTGCGGAACTGGCCGTTCTGCCCTGCTGTTGCCAGCTTGCCCAGCATATACTCATACAGGTCGCCCTGCATATCAAGGTCGGCAATGTCGTGGGTGTAGAGATCCTCCAGCCCGGTGATGATCTTTTGCAGCACCTGCGGCGTGGGGATCAGGAACATGGCATCGTCCATGTACCGTGCAAAGGCGGTGTTGCCCTCGTCCGGGCGGGTGGGGTCGTCTGCAATCTCCACCAGCTCGCCGTTTGCGTCAAAGTCCGGCAGACGGCCATACTTCATCTTTTTGATGGCAGGGAACACCCGCTGCTGCATGGTCAGGAAAATCTCGCGGGAATCTTTATCCTTGAAGCGGCTCCACCGCATAGACTGTCCTGCTTCGCTGGCCGGGAAGATGTGCTCCATCTTTTCGCCCGCCATGTTCTCAAAATCTTCGGTGGCAAGCTCTTTCTCGTCCAGTGACCGGATGAACATGAGATAGGTCAGCTGTTCAATGACGGTCAGCGGATTGGTGATGCCTCCTGCCCAGATGTCCGTCCAGATTTTGTCTACCTTATTTTTAATGGCTCCTGTT
>CABRZL010000181.1 GCA_902475435.1 uncultured Eubacteriales bacterium
ATAGAATTGAAACAGTCTATGCTGGATCGATACAACCAAAGGTAGCAATCTGGTGAGAGGTAAACCATAAATTTTGTAGTATGTTGTTCAGCACTTGGCCAGATAAGTATCGATCTGTATGAAACATACTAACCGGCTTTTAAGTGCTATGTCATGAATCCATAGACAGCCGAATTGATTTGCTGAAACAGGGAATTGATATGGTAAATAGACCGAGAAGCTCTGCGCTTTCCGGTCCATTTACTGTTAATATTTTTAAAGTTCGGGGAAAACCTCTATTAAAAAATGCTGCTTATCCAAGAGAGAATTGATGACTATTGAAGAAGCTCCATTGCCAGAGGCGGATTATCCGTTACAAAACCGTCCACACCACAGTTTAGGGCTGTTCTGATTTCTTCCTCGGTGTCGATTGTCCAAGTGTAGATTTTTTTCCCTTCAGACTTTGCACGTGCCACGGATTCGTTCGTGAGTGTTTTAATGGGGAGGCTATACCTATCTACATAGTCTAGAGCATAAAGATCCAGATCCGCTACAGCACCGATGTAGACGGTTTCCAACTCGGGGGCCAATGTTTTACTTAGTCGAAGGAGGGAAATATCTGCACAGCCTATGGTGCATTCTTGCTCCATCCCGGCCGATTGAATCATGGGAACGACTTTTTCTACCACACCTTGCTCGTGGCCGGTACATTTTATTTCAATCATCAATTGAATTCTGCCTTTTGCTGCAAGTAATAGTTCCTCTAATGTGGGAATCTTCTCCCCAGCATAATTAACAGAATACCATGAACCGGCATCTGCCTGCCGTACTGTGGCCCAGTTGGCTTCCCATACGCAACAACATAAATCCGTTGTGCGTTCCAAGCTGTCATCATGCATGGCCACTACAACGCCATCTTTGGTCATTTGTACGTCCACCTCCGCAATATCTGCCCCAATTTGGATTGCACACTCCAAAGCTGCCAACGTATTTTCCGGTGCAAGCGCCGCACCTGCACGGTGTGCAATCACTTGAATTTCAGTCCGGTCGGGAAAAACGGTGTTTTTTGTCGTCTGATCCCTGTATTTTACAATAAATAGACCTAAAATAATAGATAATGGTATTATATAAAGGGAAAAAGTGATAAACTTTTGTGTCTCAATCCGGTCTTTTTGAATCCTCATTTTTACTCACCAGCCAAATTTGTTCTTGTGCTAGTATGGCTCAGCAAGTAGAAAAATATCAATGCACGTTTCCTCATAGAAACAATAGGTGCAACAGCCAACTTTGCCAATTGGTCTATTATTTGTTACATGTTAGCATCTTTTATTTGGCATCGTCAAGCTGTTTATTATGTTAACTGCCAGCTTTGCAAAAGCAAAATAGAGAGATGGATTTTTGGGCATTAAAAAGTATGCAGCGCCCCTTCTGGCATCAAACTGCCAGAGTGGGGCGCTGTCATATTTCATTGAACCGGTTAAATCGGTATGTTGGGGTCTAAGGTTTCGTAGGGCGTAGGTGGTGTGGGCTGATCTCCGGGATACATTGCATCCTTTGAGAATCCCCACCATGTGGTTGCAGGCTTGGGTGTATACATGGGACCGCCGCCGAATCCATGGGGACCACCAGAGCCGACTTTGTCACCCATCTCTTTTTTCATCATATCCAGCATTTCTGGAGGGATTTCTTTCTTTTGTCCATAAGGCTCTACCTCGGTCCAGCACTTGTTATAGGGACACATGAAGATACTATAGGTGTGCAGATGCCAGATCTTCCAAATCCCGTCCTCTTTTTTAAATACTGCGCCGTATTTCATCCAGGCCCAAAAGCCGTTCATTGTACCACCGAAGGTGTTACTCTCCACACCGGGAGAATACCAGGAACCTATGGCGGATTCACAATCTTTTGCAACTTCCACAATAGGTGTGGTTAAGGTATGAATGTGAAGAAAGCCTTTGCGGTTTGCACTATCATCGGCATTGGGATGAGAGTGAAAAAATGCTTCAATGCCATCGTTTCCCTCAAATACGCCGGACATCATTTCAATACGGCATCCCTCAGTTTTTGTAGCAAAAAGTGATGCAATATTTTCTTGCTCATCAGCAGCGTGATAACAAACATAGCGACCAATCACGTTGCAGCAGTCAATATATGCCTGGGTTCGCTCTTGTGCTAGTTCCAACTTGCGAATCTGTTCCTCTAAAGTCATTGTCTATCTCCTTTCTTATCGGCATGGATTAAGTAACGATGCGACTTTCATATCGTTCCAGTGCAGTCTGATACACCGCTATAATATCTGTTAATCCCATTGTTTCAATATCTGTTACAAAGTCATCAAATTCATCTAAGGATCTGGTACCGTTGATAAACTTTGCAACATTTTCATCTACATATGTCTGAATATCTGCCAACGGACTACGAGCAGTTTCGGATTCCTCGTCCGTCAGGGATACTGCAGGCATTAGATAATTGCCATCAACGCCGGTCATCCATATGTCATAGATTGCCTGTTCTTCTTCTGTGAAGGTTGAGGCCAGCCGCGTTTCCAGTGTATGGATGGGAGTAGTATGTGCATACAGGGTATAAATGGCGGAGGCCCGGTTTGCGGGCAAATCATACTCATTGGCGGTTATCAATTCTGTCCACTGAGGATTTCCATTATCGTCGAAGATGAAAGATTCTCCCTCGGTACCATAGTTTGCGACTATAGATCCATATTCTGTAAACCAGTAATTAAACCACTTTAGCGCGATTTCAGGGGTGTCGCACTGTTGCGTAATGGTAGCGTGTTCGCTGCTTTTGATCATAGACATATCTGTGAAATGTGTGATGCCACTACCGTCTACTGCCGGGAAATTGTAGCCAACCAG
>CABRZL010000182.1 GCA_902475435.1 uncultured Eubacteriales bacterium
AAATGTAAAAATTATCCTCTCGGCAACACTGATAGGAACCACAACATTCTTAATTGCATTTGTCGGCGTATGGATTGGACACTTTTTTCGGAAATCGGTTAGGAAACCGGGCCGGAATATTAGGCGGTGTGATTTTAATTTTAATCGGGGTACGGATTTTTATTATGGGCTGACAGAAAAGAATTGGAGGAATTTAAGAAATGAAAAAATTAAATGAATTGAGTGATGGCTCCTGCGGAAGGGTTGTTGCAATCAACGGGGACGCGCATTTTCAAAGCCGCGTGACCTCCATCGGCCTTACGATTGGCTGCCCTTTTGAAGTGATTCAAAATCCGAAAAAGCGGCCCGTTTTGGTGTACGCAAGGGACACGATGGTTGCCATCAACAAAACGGAATCTGACAAAATCATGGTGGAGGTGACAAAACAATGAGTGAAAAAACGATTGCCCTTTTAGGCCAGCCGAACTCCGGCAAATCAACCTTGTTTAATGGCCTGACTGGTTCCCGTCAGCACGTCGGGAACTGGCCCGGAAAAACAGTGGAGCGCAAGGATGGTTCTTTCGTTCACAAAGATACCACCTATAAAATCATTGATCTTCCGGGAACTTATAGCCTGTCTGCAAATTCGGATGAAGAAGTTGTTACACGGAATTACATAGCCAGCGGGCAGGCAGATGTTGTTTGCATATTGGCTGACGCCTCCCAGCTCAACCGCAGCCTTTTCATGCTGGCTGATTATACCGGGATTCGCGTTCCCGTGGTTCTCCTGCTGAATATGATGGATGTGGCAAAATCGCAGGGGAAGCAGATTGACACCAATGGAATCGCTAAATCCCTGGGCATCCCTGTTGTGCCGCTGGTTGCTGCCGATAAAAAACAGTATGGCACATTTTTCCGTATGTTAGAAAGCATTGATAAAAATGCTTCGACTTTAGACGAAAAGCGCCTGGCGCAGATTTATCAGAATACAATCGGGGCCGCGTTTGACGAGATCAAGGCGCTGCTTCCTGCGGACGGAATCGGCATCTATTCGTCCACATGGTTGACTGCAAAGCTGATAGAACAGGACAAATTGGCGCGCTCTCTTGTGAAAGAAACCGTTGATGCAGGCACTTATACCGCGATTGAAAAGAAGCTGTCCGATGTAAAGGACGGAAACCTTTTGACAGGTGATTGCAAATTCCAGTGGATTGACAAACTTGTAAATGAGAACGTGACCAGCAAGAAGAACAAGCTGCTGCGGAGCCGGTTTGATAAGGCGGCCACAAGCAAACGCTGGGGAAAGCCTATTGCCATTGGCATGATCGTTTTAGGTCTGATCTGCTCTATGGTGATTGGCTTCCCGTTGATGGGGCTTTTCAGCGGGCTTATCAGTGCAATTTCCGTCCCTCTGGCTAACTGGCTGCTGGATATAGGCGCAGCGCCATTCCTTGTATCGCTGCTCTGCAACGCCATTTTGACCGCTGTTTCTTTCGCTCTGCAAATGGCAAGCTATGTGTTCGGAATCAGCCTTGTCTTTGGCCTGATGGAAGATGTCGGCTATATGGCGCGAATCTCCTATGTATTCGATGATACTATGACAAAGCTGGGATTACAGGGCAAAGCAATTATGCCTTTCCTCGTCAGTTTCGGATGCAATATCGGCGGAATCACTGGAACAAGGGTCATTGATTCATGGGGACAGCGTGTTATGACGATTGCCCTGTCCTGGGTAGTCCCCTGCGCTTCTACCTGGGGCGTAGTTGGACTTGTCAGCGGTACGTTCTTCGGAAACGGGGCTGCTGTCGTAGTTCTGGCGTTGTTTGCCGTGGCGTTTTTGCACATCTTTATCACTTATAAGGTGTTTGGCCGGTCTTTGAACAAGGTAGAGGGGCGCACCGGCTTAATTATGGAATTGCCGCCTTACCATAAGCCTCATTGGAAAAGCCTGTTTGGTTCCGTTTTCAGCAAAATGGGAAATGTACTTAGCCGCGCACTTCGTATCATTATTTGCATTTCCGTGATCTTCTGGCTGCTTTCTTACTCGGCGGACGGAAATGTGGCGAACAGTATCATTTACAAGGTAGGAACCTTTATTGAACCTGTGACAAGCCTGTTTGGTTTACCGTGGCAACTGTTTATCGCTTTTGTCGCTTCCGCTATGGGCAAGGAGGCTTCTCTTGGCGTTATGGCTTCCCTGTTTAACACGGGAAGTATTTGGGCGGCTATTGAGCAGTCCGCTACCGTAGACACGGCGGCACTTAGTACAAGTATGCTGTCCGTCATATCCAGACCGGAAGCTCTTGCTTTCCTGTTCGCGTTTTTCTTCAATATGCCTTGCCTGATGGCCTTGACCGCAACAACCCAGGAAACACACTCTATGAAATGGACTGTGCGAATTGCGCTCTATTATGTCCTTACAGCCTTGATTATGGCAACGATTGCGTATCACGTCGGTCTTGTTATTTTCTAAAGGAAAGGAGTTATTGTGCTAATTCAATTATTGGAGTATTTACAAAGCGGGAAAACATACAGCGTTCAGGAGTTGGCTGAACTTCTGCATAAGGACGTAGGGAGCATCCAAGTGGAACTTGAATATTTGGAGAACCAAGGATATATCCGAAAAGTGGCTTATCAAGCCGACTGCAATCATAATTGCAACGGCTGTCATGGCTGCGATCAGCCTACCCCGGCTGCCCCTGATGTCAATATATGGGAAGTTATTAAACGAACCGAATAGGAGAAACAAAATGAAACTGTATGAGTCGGGCGAGGATTATTTAGAAGCCGTACTGATGCTGCAAAAGAAAAATGGTATGGTACGCTCTGTTGACCTTGCCCGGCACATGGAGGTGTCA
>CABRZL010000183.1 GCA_902475435.1 uncultured Eubacteriales bacterium
TTTAGGAGTGAGCCGCCGTGAAGCACAGAGGGTTTCGACATAATCCGGCAGGAATTTACCTGCCCCAAAAAGCCTGTCCCCGGCAGCGGGGACATATACCCAAGAAGATGAACTATACGATGTAAGGCAACATCAAAATATACCAGATAGCGTCTGGCTGGATTATATCCAGTCAGGCGTTTTTTGTCGTATCCTGCGGTTCTCCGCCGGGTGCCGATCTCCACCGTCCCCATTTCAATTCACCCGTCAACCCCTGAATTGAAATGGAGGACAAGTATGTTTGATAAGAAAAGAAGATACGCCCTGAACAAACACGATCAGGACAGCATTATATACATAAGTGTTAGCGGCCGCATCCGGCTCACCCGCGCAGACTTTTCCAATGAGGAAGAATTTCTGAAATGGAAAGCCTGGTCTGATGCAGACTACCACGAGACAGAAAAGAAAGGCCGGAGTTTCAACGATAATCGGGTGGCTCTGGATGATTACCTGGATGTGGTCGGAGCGGTTCAGTCTGCCGAGGATGAATTTTTCTCCGAGCTGCTGAAGGCGGATGTCCAGGCAGAGGAAAAGGCTTTGCGGGAGAAACGGCTGGCTGCATTGAAAGCCATTCTGAACGCAAAGCAGTATCGCCGGATCTGGTTGTACTATGCTGAAAGGAAGTCTGTCACCGAGATTGCCAGGCTTGAAGGAGTGACGAAGGCCAGCGTCTCCCTCTCACTTGCCAGGGCAATCAAAAAAATTTCAAAAAAGTTTGCGGCGGGCCTCAAAAATAGCTAACAAACGGCCTTAAAAAATGTGATAGGTGAAGGACACGTTTTCCTCACCCTTCACAGAACCATGACAACTGAATATACGGAATTGCAGGTACGAAACCCGCGTGATGAGCGACATAAGGTGCGCCGCCAGGACGATAGCTTCAAGGAGGTGATGGGACAAGCTATCCGAGCGATCAACGCATACCTTAGACCCGGACAGGCACTCCGGGCGCGATGACAGCGCGGGGGTTAAAGATACTTTCTCACGACCTCCCACAGACTTGAGGGGGAACCCTGCGGCACACGCTTTAAACGATGCTGCGGAGTTATGACAGCCCTGCCAGGGGCGGCCTGTAATATCCCCACCGCTGGGGATGCGTGGCAAATACAGCGGGCTTGAAGTTACTGAAAAGTCAAGGCAGCCGCGCCGAAGTGCGCCGTATGTTACAACGGCTCCAACCAGATCGGCGCGGCTGCTTTTTTTGTTCTCGAAGGAGGCGAACAATTATGACTTCAAATTCGCCTGTTTGTTATGCGAATATCCCGTCCGGGACTTCCGGGCGTACTCATACAGAAAGATACTCCGCTGTTCAGCCTGCGGGCTTTGGTAAGATCGGCATGACGATTGAAGAAGCTGCCGACTATACCGGCATTGGACGCAACACTCTCCGCCGCCTTGTGGACTGGGGAAAAATCCCGCACCTGCGGATCGGGCGTAAGTCCATAGTCCGTGTGGATGTGATTTGCTGTTTTATGCAGATCAACGAGGGCCGCGACCTTCTGGACCGCAATCAGGTCCTTGCAGTGGATTGAACATAGAAACTTTTGATATTTAGCAAGCGGTATGTTTGATAGATTGGCCACCATTTGCTATAATCAGGGTGACACATCACTACGGTTCCGTTTTCCAGCATAGAAAGGAGTTTGCTATGGCAAAAGGATCTGTAAGAAAGAAAGGAAAGAAGTGGTACTATCGCTTTTATGTAGAGGATGCCAGCGGCAACCGTGTCCAGAAAGAATTTCCGGGAACGGAAAGCAAGAGCGAAACCGAGTCTCTGCTCCGCAAGGCGATGGAGGACTATGAAACCAAGATGTTTCTGGCACAGGCCAAGAACATCACCTTGGGAGATATGCTGGATATGTGGGTGGAGGAAGAACTAAAACCCGGCTCATTGAGTGATGGAACGGTGACAGCCTACATCAACACTGTTTCCCGCATCAAGAAGCATCCCATTGGAAAGCGCAAGTTCAAGACGGTGACTTCCGACCATCTGCAAAGCTATATGGATTTGTTGAGCTTCGGAGGGACAAGTCCCGATGGAAAAACCGTTGAGGCTTTGAGCAAAGGCTCGCTGGGCCAGTATTCGGCAGTGCTTCAAAACTCCTTCCGGTTTGCGGTTTTCCCCAAAAGGCTGATTACCTTCAATCCGATGCAGTATGTGGTGAAACGGGTCAAAGACGATGAATATGAGCTATTTACCGAGGATGGCACAGGCGACCTTCCCATTGAAACGCCGACAATCTCCCATGAGCAGTATTTGGCGCTGAATGAGCTTTTGAAGAAAAAGCATAATCCCGCGTTACTGCCTATTCAGATCGCCTATTTCGCCGGGCTTCGTATCGGCGAGGTGTGCGGGCTGACTTGGCAGGACATCGACTTGAAGGAACAGTGCCTCACCATTCGCCGGAGTATGCGGTATGACTCTGTAAGGAAGAAAACGCAGATCGGCCCCACAAAGCGTAAGAAAATCCGTACTGTGGATTTCTGCGATACCCTGGCGGCCATCCTGCGGGAAGCCAAAAAGGAGCAAATGCTGAACAGCATAAAATATGGGCCGTTGTACTCTCAAAACTACTATCGCATCGTCAAGGAAAAGAACCGTACCTACTACGAGGTCTATTCATTGCCCCGGACAGAGACACCGCCGGAAGATTACACCCAGGTTTCCTTCGTTTGCCTGCGGCCTGATGGAGCCTATGAAGCTCCTGCAACGGTCAGCAGCGTATGCCGATACTCCCGAAAGAAGATCGGGAATATGGATGATTTTCACTTCCATCTGTTGAGGC
>CABRZL010000184.1 GCA_902475435.1 uncultured Eubacteriales bacterium
GCCGCCGCTTCAAATGGGCGTGTCGATATGGCTGCTGTACGACGGCTTTTTTTCTTTTGCCGTCGTGTGGCAGTTTCTAAATCAACATGATAGGCTGTTAGTCGGTAGTGCTGCCTACCCAATTAGGATTGAAAGTTGTCATGCACTCATCGTCCCCATTCACAGACTTAGATACGAGAAGCCCATTTTTGATGTCCTCCAGGGTCTGCTCATATTCGGCAATGTACTGGTCTGTCATTTCCTGCGTCCACTCGAAAGAGCCCTCGCTGGTTTCGGCCATTGCGTGCTCGTCGGCCATTTCCTGAAGAGTTTTCTTTTCCTGTTCCAGCCATTCCTTGTACTCGTCATAAGTCCACCACTCGTAGTTGATTGCGGGATGGCTGTTATTATAATCTTCTTCGGACATCCAGCTTGCGCCATTGTCCTCGCTGACAAAGGTCTTTCCGCTCTCCTTGTCCTTGTAGCTCATAACGCCATCGGAATCATCCGTTGTGGACACGACCGTTTTCTGCTGTGCAGAATTGGCAACAGGTGCGTTTAGCGCATGAGCTTCTGTGACCCCATGCAAGGGACTTACTGCACCCAGTCCCATCAATACCGTCAGAGCCAATGCTCCGAATTTAGCTTTTACCATTTTGCTTTGCCTCGCTTTCAAAAATTATAGCTGTCCTCTTGAGGACAGCTATAAGATAACAAAATGATTTGGATATAGTTTGCAAGGAATATGGAGTTTAGATGGAGTTGATAGCACCTCTTTCTTGCGGCATTTCAAGCCAGAACACCACACCTCTGCTTGTGTTTTGGATACCATATTTTGCGTGGTGCAGTTCCATGATTTTGCGGACGATATAAAGTCCTAAGCCTGTTCCCCCAGTATTACGATTACGGGAGGTATCCGCTCTGTAAAATGCTTCAAATAGATGGGGTATCATTTCCTCTGGAATATGGACGCCTGTATTTTCAACTTTGCAGGAAACGGTATTTTTATCGTTCGATAAGGATATATAGATTGCCTCGCCATTCGGTGAGTAGCGAATGGCATTTACCAAAACATTTTGAATGGCTCGTTCCATCTGTGCCGGGTCTGCATCACACAGGATTTTGTCAGGAATATCCACGGAAAGGGAGATTTCTTTTTCAGACAGCAAATCGGTCACATCAGCTATTTGTACCCGAAGAAGCTCTGCAAAATCAATCGTCTTATATTCTGTTCTCTGTTTTCCGTCTGTTTTAGATACATAGAGCAGTTCTTTCACTAATGTTTCCATTTTTTCAACAACGGCCAGCGACCGCTCCATATACGACTCTTGATTTTCATATCCTTTGACCTTATTGAGCATCCCCATTAAATGACCTTTCAGAATTGTTAAAGGCGTTTTCAGTTCATGTGATGCCGCCGAGAAAAATTCCTGTTGCTTTTTTTCAAGTTCTCGCTCTTTTGATATTTCGGCCTCTAACTCGGAATTGCTTTTTTTCAGTTCTGCCAATGTATGCTGTAAATTATCCGACAAAGTATTTAAGCTGTCCGAGAGTATTCCTATCTCGTCTGAACGATTAGAATTTCCGTGCGGCTCAAAATTGAGCTGGGCCATTTTTTGCGATGTGCTGCTTAATTCAATAATCGGTTTTGTTATATAGCGTGAGTAAATGACAGAAAACAAGATGGACATAAAGAAGATTCCCAATATAACCAGCGGAACGGTTTGCCAAATCGCCTCTGTTGCCTGATTGACGGACACCGTATCACTTTGCACATAAAGGGTATAGTCGCTACCTAACAGGGTGAACACATAGCCTGCTTCTGTCAGTAATTCGTCACTTGTAATAATTGCGCTATCAGGATTTTCTTGAATCGTAGCAATAGAATCCTTGTCTGTTGTTATCGTCAATTTGTCACTTGAATATAAAATATCTCCATAATCATCTTCAATATAGGCAGTTGCTTTTGTCTGTGCGGTGAATTGCTGAACAAGTGAATAACATTCCTCTAAGGAACCAGCCTTTTCCAATACTGGCACTAAATCATTTGCTTGCTTTTGCAATTCTGCACTAAGTCGATTGCTATAAGTTTGGGGAATATATCTCGCCATACTGAAAACAGAAAGCAAACATACCAAAATCAAAAGAACCGTTGTCGCTAAAAAGAGCTTTGCCGTTAGGCTCGTTTTAATTTTCCTTATCAATTCTGTATCCCACCCCTCTGATTGTTTTGATATAGTCAGCATTTAACTTTTTACGAATGTTCTTTATGTGACTGTCAACGATCCGATCCTCGACCTCCAAATCGTCCGCCCACAATCGGACAAGTAGCATTTGCCGAGTAAAGACCTTTCCCTGATTTTCAAGCATAAGCCTAAGAAGCGCAAACTCTTTGCTGGTCAAAACAACCTCGTTTCCGCCTTGATATACATGGAATCCGTCAACATCCATACTCAGCTCTTTATAAGTAAGCAGGGATTGATTTTGATTTTCCGCAGTCCTACGGCGAAGAATAGCCGCAATCTTGCACAGCAGGATTCTGGGCGAAAAGGGCTTTGGAATGTAATCGTCAATCTGCTGTTCAAAACCCCGCAACTGGTTTTCTTCATCCGAAAGCGCAGTAAGCATAATAATAGGGACTTGTGACCTTTTGCGAATGACCTCACACACACCATAGCCGTCGATTTTAGGGAGCATGATGTCTAACAGCAAAAGGTCGATTGTATCATCAAACATTGCAATTCCAGTCACGCCATCAAACGCAACGGCAACTTCATAGCCTGCATCAATTAGATGGTTCTTCAATATATCCTGAATGTCAATATCATC
>CABRZL010000185.1 GCA_902475435.1 uncultured Eubacteriales bacterium
ACATTTACACGGCGGAGTCCAGCCATTTTGAGTTCCTTGGCATACCTGTTAAGCAATGTGCCATTGGTCGTCATATCGACCTCTTTGATCCCTGGAATTTCTGCGATCATACGGCACAAATCAACACATCCTCGTCGAACCAAGGGTTCTCCACCTGTAATTCGGACCTTGCAAATACCCAACTGCACCGCTGCAGTTACTATTTCCGTTATTTCCTCAAAGGATAAAATATCCTCATGTCGTTTTTGACACACACCCTCCGGCATGCAATATTGACACCGGAGATTACATAAATCAGTGATTGACACCCGAAGGTAATTGATCTCTCGTTCAAATTGATCTAGCATAGTTCAGTACCGTCCAAACGTACAGTTGGGAAAATGACATGTACCACAATTTTGACACAGGCCCCCTGCACCCAACGACCGAAGTTCCTGCCGAGTGAATCTTAAACCAGCAACTGCTTGCGGTAAGATGACGTCCAACATAGTTGTCTTTGCATGAATCGCAGCTCCTGGGACGCCAAGAATTGTAACTTCGTCCAAATATGCCACTGTAAACATATTTCCAGGCTGCGCCGGGACTCCCTGTGTTACAATCTCAGCCCCGCTTTGCTGGATAGCGGTAGGTGTCAGATCATCCGGGTCAACACTCATGCCTCCTGTCATAATAATAAGCTTTGCCCCACGGGTTTTCCATTTGTCAATACTAGTAAGAAGCATGGACAGATCATCATCACAGAAAATGCACCCCAATACATCTGCACCAAATTGTCCAACTTTTTCCCGAATCACAGGTTCAAATTTATCTTGAATCCGTCCAGAAAAGACTTCGCTTCCCGTAATGATAATACCAACGGGCAAGTTTATTCGATATGGCAAGAGCTCCATCAATGGTCGTTCTGCATTTGCAGCCATTTGTTCCGCTTGAATGATTTCACGCTCCTGACAGACCAGGGGAACAATCCGCGCTCCGCAGAGCTTCATTCCCTTTTGAACAGGATAGTGATCTGGCAATGTTGCAATTGTAATGGTTCCAATCTGGTTAATCGCATCCAACAAAGGGCGGTTCACTCGAAAAAGTCCATCTCGCTCCGCCGTCAGCGTAACTTTGCCTTCGCTTGGACCCGAATAGCTCGCTCCTTCTACCGGCGCTAGGGCTGCAAGGCGTAAAGCGGCGTCTTCCTCATGGATCTCTCCTGCATTCTCTTCCCAGATAAAAATATGCTTCTTGCCAAGATTCAACAAATGTGGAATATCCGCCTCTGTGATAACTTGGCCACGCCGAAAGGCACGCCCTTTAAAGCCATCTCGTACTTCTGTGATATCATGGCACAGCGTCATGCCTATTGCATCCTCTGTTTTAACTTTTTTCATAACTATCCCTCCGTTAGGAAATAAGATATGCCATCAATCTGGTTCCGGCTGGGAGTTTAGGACTACCAGCTGGAATTTCTGCAAGCAGATCGCAGCCAATCAGGCTATGCAACACTCCATTTCCTTGTCCTTTGGACACATGCATTCGCGCTGTTCCATCTGACAAATCTAACATACCTCGAATTAATCGAGTTTTCGGACTTTTTTTACTAAAATTTTCTGCTAAAACTACCGGTAGTTCTGTAAGATGCGGTTCAATACGTCCTTGAAGTTTGCGCAACGCCGGAAGCACCACTGCATAAAAGTTGGTCAGCGCTGAAGCGGGATTTCCAGATAGTCCGCAAATAAGCTTACCGTCTTGTATTCCATAAGCCGAAGCTCCGCCTGGTTTTAAAAATAGTGTCCGAATTAAGATCTCTGCTCCGGCCCGTTCCATGGCATCCGGTGTAAAATCATAATCACCTACAGAAACGCCGCCGGTTGTAATCACTAAATCACATGAATGCAAGGCTTCCTGCATGAGTTTCGATATGGCATCCGGATCATCTCCGGGCGTAGGATATAGAATTGGCATACATCCCGTCCGTTTCACTGCCGCTTGAAACGTATAACGATTCGTATTGACAATTTTTCCACCTGAAATTGCTTCCCCCGGCTCCGCCAATTCACTGCCTGTTGTAATAATTCCCACTTTAGGAATGCTATAGACCAATGGTCTCACAACGTGCTGTGCAGCTAATGTGCCCAAAAGTGCACTATCGATAACTATTCCTGCTTTCGCTAATTGCATCCCTGCACGCACATCTTCGCCTTGAGGCACCACATTTTCATCTTTGGTGAATGATCGAAAAATCGACACAGTTTCCTTTGTAAACACAGTGTCTTCATACTTAACAATCGCATCAGCACCAGGCGGTACAGGAGCCCCTGTTAAAATCTTGGTTGCCGTGCCAGGTTGTACAAGCTGAGACCACATACTCCCCGCTGGAATCTCTTCCAAAATTCTTAATGTTACTGGATGATCCTTGCAGGCCTTCATAGTATCCTCTGCCCGAAAAGCATACCCATCAAAAGGACTACGGTCAAAGGGCGGCACATCCGCTATTGCGAAGACATCCTTAGCCAGCACACGACCGGCTGCTTCAACAAGGGGAACCGTTTCCATTTGGTGAATGGGTTCTACAAGTTCCAACAAATAGTCGCGGGCAACACGATATTCCATATTCGTTTGCATATGTTTCGCTCCTGACATAAAAATGTAAAAAGGACTACTCCGCTTTTGCAGAGCAGCCCTTAACAAGCTGTTTTAACTCTCCTTTTCAAAAGCGGAAGGTCAACCGGTTTCCCAGCGGGCCCGATGGCAATAAGGCCATGGCCGCAGCAGCGTAGCAAATTGCTTTAGCCGCTACAGCTCGGAGAAA
>CABRZL010000186.1 GCA_902475435.1 uncultured Eubacteriales bacterium
ACTCCGCTATGATAGGTGAGCATATAAACCTGATTATCCCAAATCATCTGATAGTACTGTCCATCCGCCAGCATGTTCGGGAACTGCATATTTCTGGCAAACCCATACGGAATATAACTCAAACAATAAATCACGACCGGAACTACAATAAAGAACAGCACTGACAAACCGACTGTGGCCAGTAATTCTTTAATATATCCCCCTAAACCTTTGGCCCGATACTTCATCACAATTCGCAGTAACCACAAAAGTGCCAGCCCTACGCCGCCATAGACCACTGTCCACTTTGCAGCACAACCAATTCCAAAGAACAGTCCAGAGAGCGCTAAATCCCACCAGGTTTTGCGGAGCTTTTTGTCATAAGGTGCCGTAATCCAGCGCCACATAAACAAAAAGCTTGTCAGAACAAAGAATACGCCGTAGGTGTCAATCGTCGCAATACGGGTTTGCGTGAAATGCATAAACTCAAACGCAAAAAGCGTACTTCCACAGAGCGCCACCTTGGTTTTTCCAAACATGTTCTTAAGCAGTACATACAGCGGGAGGAGCATCAGTACGCCAAAGAATGTTCCCATAAAACGATAGCCAAAAGGCGTCATACCGAATATTTCAATACCCAGAGCAATCAACAGTTTGCCCAGAGGTGGGTGGGTTATTTCATAAGGATAGATATTCTTAATATTTTCATAAGCAGTGCGACCATGATAGATTTCGTCAAAATACATGCTATTATACCAACTGGGCGCATCCGGGACAGTATCCTGCTCATCCAAAAGCACACTATCTACACCCGTAACATCGATCAAATATCCATTTTCATCGTAAAGCGCCAACTCGCCCAACTCCATGGGCAAATTTCTAGCTACGATTTTGATATACTGCGCCTGTATCGTATCTCGATCCATCTTTGCATATTGCCACTTAAACAGATCTGCATAACTCTGTGGCATAGCGGCGTCATTAACCTCTCCATTTTCGTCCGGCTCTGCATCAGGGTCCCGCAGACGCACCCAGTTGCTTCCATTGGCAGAATAAAATACATCATAATCTCCAGGGTACAGGCCCGTATAATACATAATCGACGAGATTGTCTGTTTACTTCCCAAATCAATCTCCACGGTGCTGTTCTCTTCCGTAAAGGTATAGAAGCTTTGTGGTGCTATAGTGCTGCCCAAATTGGTAAATGCAACCACTGCGTACACCGCCAGCAACACCCCCAAAGGAAAGATATCCCGGCGCTCCATGGGATACCGCTTGCCATCCAACGTGAATTTCGGCCGTTCGTAATTTTGAATCCATTCCAGCGTACCCATGCGGGGCGCCATATCCCTGCGATATTTTATAAAAAAAGCCACGATCAGCCCCAAAAGAAGCAACATTATCACCATGGCGGAGGGCCTAATTTCTAGCACGTAGTCGCGCAGTACTTGGATCATGCCGTACACCTCCAATACCCAAAATAATTTAATATGATTTTACCATTTTCCTGGCCGAATTGCAATCACAGTACATCGGAGAAATATTTCGACACGAAGTCCACCTGCTGCACTTGAAACATCTGTCCATTGAGGTACTGAAGCACACCGGCATCTGTCTGAAAATCAAAGGTCAATTGATACGCATAAAGCGCCTGATATTTCCGGTCATAGTATTTCTCGATTTTTCCATACTTTCCGTCTCCCAACAGAGGATGTCCTGCTGTGGCAAATTGCGCTCGAATTTGATGGGTACGCCCCGTGATCAACTGGCACTCTATCAGGGAAAGTTCACCAGAAACTGCCAGAGTCCGATAGCATGTCTTGCAAAATTTAGAGCCTTTTTGTGGCTCTTTTGTCACATAAACTCGATTTTTTACCGCATCCTTAAAGAGGTATCCTTGCAGTTCACCATCCCTGGGCCGCATGATCCCATGAATAATCGCCAGATATCGCTTGTCTATTTCTCGATTCTTAATTTTTTCGTTCATAACTCGCAGCGCTTCCGCATTCTTTGCTGCAATCACAATACCGCCAGTATTCCGGTCAATGCGGTTACAGAGGGCTGGTACAAAGGCATTTTCCTGCTTGGGATTCCATTCTCCCCGGACATAGAGATATGCTTGGATATGATCGATAAGCGTCCGGCCATACTCCGCACCGTCGTGTGGATGCACTGCCAGCCCAGGCCGCTTATCACATAAGAGAATATTCTGATCCTCATAAACGATATTTAATCGGGGAGCAGATACCGCAAGATACGCATTTTCCGCCTTTGGCACAGCAAAAAACTCATCATTGATATACATCTCCACAAGATCGCCTTCCTGAAGCCGTGTGTCCCGTTGCGCTCTGCTACCATTTATCTTAATGCGTTTCAGACGAATATACTTCTGACTAAGCGAAGCCGGCAACAAAGGTACTGTCTTAGCAATAAATCGATCCAGCCTTTGCCCTGCATCGTTCTTTCCAATGGTAAATTCTTTCATATCTCCTAATTCCTCTCCCAAACAGAGTGAAATAATATGGTATTATACTACACTCCAGCACAAGTCTCAAGCTAATCCGCAACAATGGCATTGGGGTAATTATAGGATTACAATACATATTGGACAGAAGAAGAAATATGCGCCGGCGCAATTCTCATCTGGGTATGATTGAACTATGGCACCGGCTTCGTCAGCACGGATTACCCGCCGTCCGGATAGCTTATTCTGGGTTATGCATAAATTAGGAATGTTTCCGCAGTCTAAACCGAAAAGCCCTTACAAACCGAAGCCTTATGAGCAGATGAACTATCCTGTCCAACGGGTTCAGGT
>CABRZL010000187.1 GCA_902475435.1 uncultured Eubacteriales bacterium
GTTTTTCCTGAAAGGCTCACTGGCTGCCAGCGCATTTTTGCTGTTCGTCTATGTAGGTTCCATGTATCTGACGGAAATACGCCCCCTACAGGAACTGGGGACTAATTTTGCCAATGTGCTGAACGCTGTTACTAAGACCAAAGAGATACTGGATATTCCAATTTATGAGGGTGGAGCGGACTTTCCCCAAAATCACGATATTGAACTTCGGAATGTTCGGTTTTCCTATGATGGCAAGACCGATGTACTGCAAGGCGTTAATCTCAAAATTAAAGATGGTGAACGCATGGCCCTTGTGGGACAGTCTGGTGCCGGTAAAAGTACCGTGATTGAGCTGATCTCCCGGTTCTATGATGTGCAGGAGGGCGAAGTGCTGATTGGCGGGAAAAATGTAAAGGAACTCAATTATGATACTATCCTAAAAAATGTCGCCATTGTGTTCCAAAAGACCTTCCTGACCCGTGACAGCGTTTTAGAAAATATCCGCATGGGCAGTAACGCCACTCTGGAAAAAGTACGGACCGCCGCAAAAGAGGCGCAGATTGATGATTTCATCATGTCTTTGCCGGATGGATATGACACGAAGGTGGGCAGCTTCGGCTCTCGCTTCTCCGGCGGTGAAAAACAGCGGATTGCCATTGCCCGCGCTATCCTGAAGAATGCCCCCATTTTGATCTTAGACGAGGCCACAAGCGCCTCTGACCCGGAAAATCAGATGGAGATTGACAAAGCCATTCAAAATCTCTGTAAGGGAAAGACTGTCATTGTGGTAGCCCATCGTTTGAGCGCGTTGAAGATGTGCGAGCGTGTAGCAGTGGTTGAAAATCACACAATTACCTGTGTCGGAACCCATGAGGAAGTCCGAAAGAACAATGCTTACTATCGGAAGGCGTGGGAGGACTACGAAACAGCCCGGAATATTACTTATCAGTTGGAGGGAGGCGAGCAGCATGAGTGAGCATGATGTATTGAAAAAGAACCGTAATTTTTATATTGGCGTTGGTGGGACTGTTCTGGAAGGGCTTCTCTCCGGCAGCCTGTTTATGCTGCTTTACTCTGTCATGCAGTTTTTGTGGTCGGGACAATTTGACATGAACCGTGTCCTGGTTCTGACCTGTGTGATCGCGGTGGTTTTTCTTCTTCGTATCCTGATTTACAGCTATGGCTATACCAAAGCGCAGATCGGCGGTGCAGAGGTCAGCAAGAATACCCGCCTCTTTATGGGCGACCATTTGAAGCGTATCCCGCTTTCCCGGTTTACCCAGGGACAGACCGGCGATTATATCAATACCATCACAAGCGATGTAAACAACTATGAAAAAATCCTGACCCATAAGATCGGTGATATGGCAAAGAGTTTTGCACTTTCGCTCATGCTGATTATTTTTGTGATGACCATTTATGTGCCTGCCGGAATTATCCTGCTGATTGCCGACCTGCTTTTGATCCCTGGACTGTGGCTTTCTTTCCGTATGGTTCGGAAGTATGGTAAAGAAAAGAATGATATTTGTGCAGAGAATGTCAGCAGCATTGTGGAGTATGTGTCTGGTATTCAAACTTTCCGGGCCTATGGCGTAGGTGGTTTGAAGAATAAAACCGTTATCAACGCTATGCGGGAGTTCTGTCGGATCAGCTTTGTGTACGAATCAAAAGTGCTTCCTATTGGTGCGGTCTTTGGTATTTTGAGTTGGCTGTCCTGCCCGCTGGTTATCTTGCTGGCCTATGCACCCTGGGTCGCAGGGACACTGAACACGGTGGACTACCTTTTGATTTGTATGCTGCCCCTGTTCTGTGCAAAGCTGGCTAACTCGATTTTTGTAGACCTCACCAGTTATAAGAACCTGATGATCTCGAAAAACAAAATCTTGAGTGTAATGAATGAGCCGGAGGAAACTGGCAGCATGGAGCCGCTTCACACAGCTACCCATGAAATCACATTTGACAGTGTAGATTTTGAGTATGTTCCCGGTGAACCTGTACTAAAACACGCCACCTTTACGGTGCCAGATCAAAAGCTCACGGCCATTGTCGGAGACTCTGGCTCCGGAAAATCTACTATTTTGAACCTGATTGCAAAATATTATGAAGCAACGGGCGGGACGATTTCTATTGGCGGTAAACCCATTAACCATGTTGCCGCAGAGCGTGTACTGGAGCAAGTTTCTATGGTAGACCAGGACATATTTCTTTTTGACGATACCATCCGGGATAATATCCGACACGCTCGCCCTAATGCTACGGACACGGAAATCGAGGATGCTTGCCGGGAGGCTAACTGTGACAGCTTCATCCGTAAGATGGAAAAGGGATACGATACGCCGACTGGCGAGAATGGAAATCTTCTCTCTGGCGGTGAGCGTCAGCGAATTTCAATAGCCCGCGCTATACTGAAAAATAGCCCCATCCTGCTCTTGGATGAAGCAACAGCATCTCTTGACATTGAAAATGAGCTTGCCGTAAAGCAGGCCATCGCTAATCTATTAAAAGAGAAAAAGACAGTGGTAATGATTGCTCATACCCTTTCCATTGTCAAAAACGCTGATCAAATTCTTGTAATGGGTGATGGCAGGATTGCTGAATCTGGAACCCACGAGGAATTGCTTGCGAAAGGCGGAAAATATGCTGCTATGTGGAACGCAGAGCAAAAAATATCGGCTTGATAGAAGCTAAAGAAGAATAATTGCATAGCGCATGAACCTGCCCCGACTACGGGGAAAGAAAAAAACGCTGGCTGGGGCAGGTGATTTTGCGCGCCTATTTTAAGTTATTATCCTAACGGCGGTTTT
>CABRZL010000188.1 GCA_902475435.1 uncultured Eubacteriales bacterium
AAGCTTACACGTGCGTATGCAGAGACATTGTGAAAATGGACAAGCTGTAGCGGAATTCTTAGAAAAACATCCCAAAGTTGCTTATGTAAACTACTGCGGCTTGCCTGGAGATAAATATCATGCATTGGCAGAAAAATATCTGCCCAACGGTTCATGCGGGGTAGTTTCTTTTGGCCTAAAGGGAGGCAGAGCTGCTGCTGAGATATTTATGAAACACTTGAAACTTGCTGCAATTGAAACACATGTAGCAGATGCCAGAACCTGTTGTCTGAATCCTGCTACCAGCACGCATCGTCAAATGACAGATCAACAGTTGGTGGAAGCTGGCGTTCCTGCTGAGCTGGTTCGCATGTCCTGCGGGCTTGAGAACAAAGCGGATCTGATTGAAGATATCGCCAATGCTTTGGATGCGATATAAATTTAGTAAAAGTGATAGATTTAAGTACATAAAATTTTACTGTAAAGCACAAAATGTTTGTTCCATTTTTTTAGAACACGTGATATAATCTTTAATATAAACTGAATGCCGCCGGAAAGGAAGTGAATTCATGGTTATCCTATTGATTCTTGCGATTGTATGTGCAATTCTTGCTGCACTCAAACTGATTGAAGGTGTGAGCCTGTCAGTTATCATTTATGCGGTTGTTGCTGTGGTTTGCCTGATTATCTATTTGATCAGTGTTATTCAGAAGAAACGTGATGCCTAACATAAAATTTAAGTGCGGGACGCTGGGGGCGTCCCGCACTTTTTGTGTATTATAACTAGACAATGAATTTCCGGAGAAAGGTAAAAATATATGATTTATGGCATTCTTTCTTTTAAGCACTCAAATTCATAGAAGTGATATATTTTTATAGGGAGTAATCTTTGTCGTCGAATTTTGTAAAATCCATGTTCAGCGGTTTTGGTGGGACACGGTGTAAAGGTGCATAACGAAATTTGTGACAACTCATATTCTCAGGCATTATTCCTTTTTTTCGACAGATTACAAATCCTGTTTCTGCGGGAGTGGCGAACCGGCAATATCCACAGTATGGATCAATATTTTTACGGAACAGCATTTTGTTGCCTCCAGTCTTTTTCTTTTTATTATACATATTTTTTGTGTCGATTTCCATATCCTTTTAGCATAATTCCGATAGATATTACAGTTAAAATTAGCCATACAATGACAGCAGTTGCAGTAGAAACGGTGAGCGCTCGATGAAAGTTTAATCCAGCGAGTGTGCCAACTTGGGTGGCCAAATATTCAGATACAGGAGCATCCCAATGAAGAAGAGTTGAGATCCCATAGATGAGACAGGCAGAAATAAATCCATGGAGCAGCTTTCCAAAGAAATAAGTTTTCGTGGATAAACCGCTGCTTCCGATGAAAGAGAGTACTTGACAGTGTACGGATAATCCGGCCCATCCCAGAATAAAGGCTGCCATGCACAGCTTATCGCCCATAGCACCGGCTACGTCCCGTAGGCTCCATACGCCGGAGGTCATTTCAATGGCGCCGGCAAGAAGGCTTTCTGCCCAATCTTGGTGCATACCGAAACCGCGGAAAATCCAGGTGAGAGCGGATGCTAATGCAGAAATTACACCTGTGTAAAAGAGTAGTCGGATCAAAACGGTGAAAAAAATGACGAAACCGCAGATATTCATAGTGGCGGAAAATGCGTTTTTCACAGAACCCGTAAAGGCTTCTGCAAAACCTATGGTGCGAATTTCAGAGAATTGGACTGAATGATGTTTATCTTCTTTCGAACCGTAAAATCGGAATAATAGACCCACCAAAACAGAAGCCACTACGTGAGCACCGTAAAGCCATAATCCAGCTGCACTGCTGGAGAAAATTCCGGCGCCGACAACGCCCAAAATGAAGGCGGGACCGGAGTTGTTACAGAAGCTTAGCAATCGTTCTGCCTCGTATCGGCTGCATTGTCCCTTTTGGTAGAGCTCGATTGCTGTTCTGGCACCTACAGGATATCCGCCAATGATGCCCAGTAAAAATGCGCCGGAACATGCGCCGTTGACATGAAATAAAGGGTACATTACCTTTTCTAGTAGATTGCCGATTCCGCGAATGAGGCCAAGTTCTACACAAAGCGTAGATAGCACAAAAAATGGGAATAGAGACGGCAGAATCACGTTCAAACACAGGTCTACTCCATCTTTTGCCGCGGTAACCGCTTGGGTTGGAAACATTACCAGAGCAAAAAGCATCAATAGTATAGCGCAACCAAATATTCCGTCCCGTAGTTTGGGACGTGATAATACGCGACTCATATAATCACCTCAGAAAAAGATATGCACGATGGTGCTTGAATTTGCTTCTTCCACATAGAATGAACCGGGGTGACAATATGAATAAAAGTCCAAAGGAACCGATTTACCGTGCCGCTGAGTATATGGCTTTGCCGTCTGAGGTGATCGGTGCTTCTCAAATTGAAATTACAGGGTACCGGCAAGTATTGTTGTGTGGTCATAAGGGAATTCGGTCGTACAGCGAAACAGAAATTATTGTAGATTTAATGGATTGTGCTGTGCGCTTACAAGGGAGTAACTTGGGAATCAGCGGCGTGCTGGACAGTCTGAGTTTTATCCGATGACGGGACATCGCTTACTGGGACTTGCCGGGACGGTTACATTAAAAATTACTGGAGCGTGTCCTGAGGATTGTTTGACCTGCCTGGCGTCACAAAATATTCGGTTTCGTCAGTTTAGAAAGATAGATGAACTGACAATATGCCTGACAGTATCAGATCTTGACATATCCAGGGTACGTA
>CABRZL010000189.1 GCA_902475435.1 uncultured Eubacteriales bacterium
TTCATTAGCAAAGTATTATGTGTTGTAATGATTAACTGTCCTGATAAATGATTACTAATTTCTTTTAATACATCAACGATCAAACGATCGTGAATACCATTATCTATTTCATCGATTGCTACCGTTTTCCCCATATAGCTAGCAAAAAACACCGGAAATATCTGTAATAATTTCCGTGTCCCGGCAGATTCTTGTGAAATAGAAATCTCAATATATCTACCATCAATCTGTTTTGTTACAAACAATTCGTAAGAAATCTTTCCATCAACTAATTCTTTATGGTATGAAACTGCTTTAATATCGGAATATAAGCTTGTAAAAAAACTATTCAATGCATGCTCGCAAATCTCCAATTCATATCCTAGCGACTGATTAATTTTCCCCTTATCCAGACTTGACATCATACGAAATGGTACCGTAATATGTGCCATTTCCGATGTGAATCCCTTGCACCACACAGTCAATGATTTCAACCAATCAAAAAACTTATCTAAGTTCTCTCCCAATTGATTTATAAAATAACTATGATTTTTTTCTTTGAGTTCCTTAAAAAGAATCGCTAGGAACGTATGCTTACCCCAATATTTATCAATTTGCTCTTCAATTTCAGTTTTATACTGACGTTCAACAAATACACTTGGACTCAGCCACATGCTATTCGACGAGATATTAAAATACATTCCTCTACGTGATCGCACCAGAAACTCTAATTGTTCTTCTGAAACTATACCATTCTCAATTTTTAAACGATACATTCCATCATGGCCTTCTATAATAAAGCCAAATTCGAGTTCCATTTCTTCATCTGATCCTATCATTTTGTAGCGATCATACATTTTTTCAATACTCAGGAATGTAGAGTCAAAAATCATTTGAATGATTTCAGGTGGCACATCTTTATCGTTAATCAGTTTATCAAGCGCCTCTCTACTACCAAATTTATCCGGATATGCTAGTGTTTCAATTGTTTGTGTCAAGAAACTTATCGCTTGCATTAAATTAGTCTTTCCCGCACCATTTTCACCATAAATTGCAATCAATTTTTTGGGGTGTTCATGCGTTCCATTGAAGTCGACGTAAATATCCGAAAAGCTCTTAAAATTTTTTAAACGTATATATGACAGCATGCTAACGCCTCCATTCGCATATTATTATACCATATCTGGCGATTAATACTACTATTTATTTGCATTAATTTTAAAATATGTTCTGCAAAAAGTCGTATCCTTTCGGCACGATTGGAGTATAAAACTCCGTAATCACCCCCTTTCCGGTATCGGCGTAACCTCGGCCTTTGATATTCTTGAAGAAAAATTCTTTTTTCGTTTCGCCAAACATCATGCTGTATCCAAGTTCGGACATTCTGCCAAGTGCGACACGGAAATTAAACTGGTCGCGGATACCGTCACCAAGATATTTAGCATCCGGGCGCTGACAGGCGAGAATCAAGAAGAATCCCGCCTGCCGTCCCAGCATGACAATCTGCCGCAGCTTGTTGAGCACATCTTCGCGCTCCCTGCTTGTCAGCATTTCCATGAACGCAACGTACTCGTCAAACACGAGAAAATGCGGTGAAAGTCCGAGATATGCATAGTTTTCGCCGGTTTTGTAACCCTCCATGCGTTTCATATCTGCACTGCGTTCGTGCATTGCCGTGCAGAACTCGGTGATGCACTGCACGATCTCCTCTTTGCGGCTGGATACGTTCGGCAGGACGGCAGACAAATCCGCTAAGTCTGCGTTTTTCGGGTCAAGAATGTACAAAACCGCATTAGCTTGCAGCAATGCCCGAATCAGCGTCAGGATAAAATACGTTTTGCCGCCGCCTGTACCGCCCGCAACCAGCATATGCGGCAGGCTGTCAAACTCCCAATAGGTGTTCTGCATGAGCCGCATTTTGCCGTGCTCCACGCGAACCTCGGAGATGGGGATACGGTTTGCGATCATGTCATACAGCAGCGTGTACTCCACAAATCCGTCCAGCAGTTCTCTGCTGACCAGTTCACAATACAGGCCGCTTTCCAGCTTGTTTTCCAAGTGCAGCAGCGGTTCTTGAAACTTTCCGAGCGTAATCTCCGCCGTGATATGCAAAAGCCCGTTTTCCATGCGGTAATACATTCGCGGAAAACGAGCAATCTTCGGTTTTGAACTTGCAGGCAGGTCCTTAAAAAATCCCTCCGACTGTTTGGTATCACTCTGCTCATACCACTGGTTTTCCAGTACCATGCGCGCCAGCTTTTGCCGATGGCGCATTTCATTCAGCTTGTCCGGAAACCGGCGGTACAGCAACCAGATCGTCACGGTACACACTTTCCCGCCCATCGCCGCGCTGAACAGCAGATAGGCCACGGACGGACTGCGCCAGTCTGTGCGGACATTCAGCAGTGCAAATGTCACGGCAAACACTACGAACAGCAGGAAAAACACCGTTCGGAACACCAAATCTTTATCGCTCGGGCGAATCCGCCTGCCGCGCTTTCTCCACAGCCTGTGCATTACGGCTTCTTATCCGCCGGAACTTCCTTGTGCGGCTGGCTGTTCTGCGCGGGCGTTTTGAGCACCAGATCGTCCGCCTTGATGTACCAGTCCACTTCGGCGCTGTTGCCGAACGTCACATGAGCAATGGCGCCGAACATCGGGTTGACCAGCTTCACTTCCGCGTTGTACGCGAAATCACGCACCGGAACGCTCGCCGGAACACTGACCTGAATCATGCGGCCCTGCTTGTCGCTTTTCAGATCGTAGGTGCGCTCCTTGACCACCTCGGACG
>CABRZL010000190.1 GCA_902475435.1 uncultured Eubacteriales bacterium
TTTTTTAAAGATAACCCGGATGCCATCAATACTACTTCCATCACAGGGAGTCAGTCTTTCCAAAGGAATGGGTGCACTCATATCCAACATTCCTACATACATTAGCCCCTCTACTTTGGGCTGAATGACTCTGGAAATGGATTCTACATCAGGAAATACCGAACGATTGGAATCATAACTATCCCCTTTGATGAATCCTACTTCATATATTTCAATGCCAGTCTGGGCTATCTTACGGCTAAACCCTCGAATGGTTTCTTCTCCGAACTGCCAATCATTTACATATCCGCCATCCCGCAGTGTACAATCCAACAAATATACTTTGTTCATAGTGTCCTCCTCTATTTTACACCTCTGGAACGGGATCGATGTACAAATTGCTCAACAACTCCTCCCGGGGTAAGAAGGGAGCCAAGTCCTCCAGCGGAGGACTCACCAAAGTGCCGTCCGCCAATCTCTTTGTGCTGCTCTTGGGCTCCCAGACCTGAGTGGTGTCTGTAAAAATCTCGCAGAAGACAAACCCCGGATGCGCCAGCACCTGATCCACCACAGACTTCATCTCCTCATTGCTGTGAGCACAATAGTATGGGAACCCAAACGCCGTAGCCAGCTTGTCAAACTCCGGGAAAGACAAATCGCCAGACTCAGGCCCAATACCAATTTTACAATGTTCTTTGAACAGGTTATTCTGCGTAATACGAATGGAATGATACCCCTGGTTATTGATCAAAAACAGTTTAATTGGCAACTTGTTGGTCACAATCGTCTGAAGTTCCTGCAGGTTCATCATGATGGAACCGTCGCCTTCCAGGCAGACGGTATCCCGGCGTCCTCCTGCAATACACAGACCAATGGCTGCCGGCAGACCATAGCCCATGCTGGCAATAGCACTGTTAATAATAAAACGAGTACCCTTTTTAATCATATAGTCTTGATGACCCACAACACAGCATGCGCCATTGGAAACAGCCGTCAAACTATTCTCCGGCAAACGGGAACTCATATAACGCATGAAGGCAAAGACATTGGCATGGCCCTCCTGGTTTTCCCAATGCCGGGGCAGGGTGACAGGATACTTTGCTTTCCAATTTTGGCAGATTGCGACCCAATCTTCTCCCGGAAATACCTTGCGTTCTCCCTCCAAGCAACGATTAAGCGTCTGTAGGAAATCCTTGGCATCTGCCCAAACAGGCATATCTACATGAATGGTATGCTTTTTCATTTCCGCCCGGTCAATGTCCACCATAATGACCTCTGCCTCCCGGGCCCAGGTGTTAAAACTGTATCCGGTCTGGCGAATGGAGATACGGGTACCAATGGCAAGCAGCAAATCAGAATTCTGCACAGCAAAGTTGCCAGCTCGATCTCCCATATTTCCGCCCCGACCCACATAAAGCGGATGATCATCCTCAATCAAGTCCACACTATTCCAATAGGTCGCAATCGGGACGTTCAACACTTCAATAGCCTTGCGGAAGTCGGCAAAGGCGCCGGACAGCCGAATGCCACCGCCGGCATAAATAACAGGGCGTTTTGCAGAGCGAATTTTCTCAATGATGGTTCGAACCGTATTCTCCGAAACCTTGGGAGGGAGTTGAGCGTCATCTTCAGCAGGATCATAGCCCTCCAGCTCCTCAGTCTCTATGTACCCGCCCTGATAGTTGACAGGAATGTCAATCCACACCGGACCAGGCCGCCCTGTCGTAGCCAAGTGCCACCCTTTTTCCAATGCATACCGGATCTGCTTGGGGTCCTCAATCATAACTGCATACTTGGTCATCGGCTCTACCGATTTCACGATGTCATACTCCTGGTCACCCACCGCTCGCAGCGGGAGGCCATCGGTAAAGCGCATGGCATATCGGGCAGTAGTATCGTAGCGCACCTGTCCGGAGATAACAAACATAGGAATAGAATCCAGCCAACCACCCACTACGCCGGTTAGCGCATTGGTTCCACCCGGGCCTGTGGTAACACACAGGGCAGCAATCTTATTATCCAAACGAGCATAGGCCTCCGCCGCAATGGCGCAGGCCTGCTCATGGTGGTTATAGGTAACATGCAGGGCAGGGTGATGACCCAGCGCATCGTTTAGATGCATAGCGCCGCCTCCCACCACGCTAAAGACATCGGTAACTCCTCTGGACGCCAGAAAATCGGCGACATAGTCAGCTAAACGGTGTTTCATAATAACGCTCCTATTCCATGAACTTTATTCTGCATCTCTATCGGAAACAATACTGTCATCCAAAATATAAACAGATACATTGTCAACCGTAGCCATCAGCGTGTATTTTTTAGGGATGACCTTTTCCAGATACGACTCAATCTCCCGCTGTTTCAACGGCTCTCCATCTCTAAATACATCCTCATGCACTTCCTTGCAGGTAGGAATCTCTTCCCAAATAATAACGTCCGGTAAGTGCTCCTCCAGCAATTCTTTTTCCTTTTCTACATAGGAATCGGCCACTACGTCATAGAATAATACAGGCACAAAAGTATCCATGTTATAATTCTGGGTCAGAATATTGAACAGTTTAATATGAGGATATCCCCAGATAACGGCGTCCTCTGTCGTGTTTTCCTGGATTACCTCCGTCACAGTCTCATAAAGCTCTTTTTGATCTTTTGAAACACGAGTTACGGCAGATAGATCTACTGGCAGGGCTGCAAATGCTCAATTTCACAAGTACCGTAGCCAATCATGGCTACCGCCATGGCCTGTCCCAGGTTAAAAC
>CABRZL010000191.1 GCA_902475435.1 uncultured Eubacteriales bacterium
GGAAAAATCGTTTTGCTGTGACATGATAATCCCCCTCAGTAATCAGTAAATTATAGTATAGCATGGATTTTTCATCTTGTCATTCCTTTTTCGAGAAAAGCCTCGAATATCATTTTTATAATTATATAAAAGAATTGTTCTAATTTTATTGGTTTTCTGTGGTTTAACTGGTATTTTTGTTACAAAAAAATAGCGTAAATCTATAGACAAAATACACAAGAATTCCATATTTCCATGTACCAAGCTAAATTTTTATGGTATACTATTTTAAGTACTTAGCGTGCTGAAAGAATAGAGAGAGGAACTTTATATGAAAAAACGAAAGTTTGGCGACCGCAAAGATGGCCGCCGGATTCGCGATCTGGACGGCCTCCACAGCATCATGCTGCATTTGATGCCAAAACGGACCGAATCCGAAGTCTACTTGGAACATACGGTGGACGTGACAAACCTTTTATCCTATTTAGCTCAGAAAAACAGCCACAATCCGGATATAAAAACCACCGTATTTCACTGCGTTTTAGCGGGAATTGGCCGTGTACTGCGAATGCGCCCCTATCTCAACCGTTTTGTCTGCGGCAGAAAGCTTTACATACGGGACGATATTACGCTGAGCTTTATTGCCAAGCGAAAATTTCAGGATCATGCGGAAGAATCCTTAATGGTGCTCAAAATAAACGACGACACTAATTTGAGTTCTATTACAGACAAAATCGTAGGTGATGTAGGAGAACTGAGAAAACAGAAGGGAAGCAATGATTTTGACGCGATTATCAACCGTGTCGCTCATCTGCCAGCTCCGATCCTGTATTTGTTTTTCGGCTTAGTACAACGGCTCAGTGCAATCGGCCGGCTTCCTTCCATCTTTACCGAGGGAGACACCAATCATACCACGGTCCTGCTTTCCAATCTCGGATCTATTCAATGCGACTGCTGCTATCACCATCTCAACAATTATGGCACAAACAGCATTCTGATCACCATAGGTGTGATTCATAAGGAACCGCGTGTGTTAGACGACGGCACAATTGCCATCCGAGATGTTATGAATTTAGGCTTTACCGCCGATGAACGTATTGCTGACGGATTTTATTTCGCCCGTAGTTTGAAACTGTTGGAATACCTTTTGACCAATCCTCAGCTTTTAGATATACCCATGAGAGAGGAGATTACATATGCCCCTTAATGTAAAAACACCTTGGTACAGCCATTCAGAGGGGGTTCCTCTGCATCTTAGCTATCCTGACTGTTCTATGGTGGATCTTGTCAAGCAGGCAGCCAAGGCTACGCCCGATATCATCGCTTACAACTTCTTTGGTGTTAAGGTCACATTTTCTCATCTGATGCAGGAGATCAAACAATGCGCTGCAGCACTTCTTGCCGCAGACATCGCACCGGGGGACAGGGTGACCATTTGCATGCCGAATACCCCCCAGGCAGTCGTGATGTTCTATGCAATCAATTATATTGGTGCAATTGCCAATATGGTACACCCTCTGTCTGCCCAGGAGGAGATTGCATTTTATCTCAATGAAAGCCAATCCGTGGCTGCACTGACGCTAAATCAGTTCTATCCCAAATTTGATGCCATTCGAGATAAAATTCACATTAAAAAGCTCATAATCACCAGTATCTCCGATGCGCTCAGCGGACCTATCCGTCTGGGTTATTGGGCCACCCAGGGCAGAAAACTGCCCAAAATTCCTGCTTCGGATCCGCTGATTCTATTATGGAAAGATTTTCTGAAAAAGGGCGCTCAATATACCGGCGATACCAAACACCCCGTCAAAGCACAAGATACCGCAGCAATTCTATACAGCGGCGGTACCACGGGCACTACCAAAGGCATCCTTTTAAGTAATTTAAATTTTAATGCATTAGGACTCCAAACTGGTGCTGCCGGTAATTGTCTGGTATCCGGACATAAAATGCTGTCTATCATGCCTATTTTTCATGGTTTCGGTCTGGGTGTTTGTATTCATACCGTGCTGATTCACAGTTGCACCTGCATTCTGGTACCCCAATTTACCGTGGATTCCTATGCCGCTTTACTGAAAAAGCATCGCCCCAATTATATTGCCGGTGTCCCCACGTTGTATGAGGCACTGCTTCGTCTAAAGAAAGCTGAAAATTTGGACCTTTCACAGCTGGAAGGTGTTTTTTCCGGCGGAGATTCCCTGTCTACACAACTCAAGCATAAAGTGGATGATTTTCTTCGCGCGCATGGCGCTACGGAACAGGTCCGCGAAGGCTATGGTACCACCGAATGCGTCACTGCAAGCTGTCTCACACCCAAACACTCCTACAAGGAGGGTTCCATTGGGATTCCTTTCCCAGACACTTACTATAAAATTGTCGTTCCTTCGACCCATGACGAAGTGCCCTATGGCCAAGTGGGTGAAATTTGTATCTCCGGTCCAACTGTGATGCAGGGCTATATGAATCAGCCCAAAGAAACCGCCCAGACACTTCAGCTCCATGAGGACGGTCTGGTATGGCTTCACACCGGCGATCTTGGTATCATGGATGAAGAGGGTTTTGTTTACTTTAAGCAGAGATTAAAACGTATGATTATCACCAGTGGATATAACGTCTATCCTTCCCAAGTGGAAAACGCCATTGATTCACATGAGGCCGTTTTGATGAGTACTGTAATCGGAATCAAAGATGACTATAAAATGCAGCGCGTCAAGGCCTTCGTGGTGCTTCGGCCC
>CABRZL010000192.1 GCA_902475435.1 uncultured Eubacteriales bacterium
CCGTTAGCCAGCTACCCAAGCAGGAGCCACGCAAGGCCACCGTATCGGCCAGTGCCGCAGTTTAACCATCACAGTGCAAAGGAGAATGAACATGAGCGAATTGACTTACAGCCGCTGCGGGGATTACTACATCCCCGACCTGAAACTTTCCGAACAGTCGGAGGCTCCCATCGACAAGTATGGCCGTATGCGGCAACGCTACCTGAAGGAACACCGCTCCGGCCTTTACAGCAGCTTGATTTTAAGCGAAAAGCTGTACCCGCACCTGTTGGAGATTGACCGGGCGGCGCATGAACGGATGGACGCTATGCTGCCCCGCATGATGGAGGCGGTGGGCGTCACCGAGGAACTGAAAGCCCGTGACCCCATGCGCTGGGTGGGGCTGATGAATACACTGAAAGCGCAGGTGGAGGAAATTATTCTTACAGAGCTGATTTATCAGTAGTTTTTGCAAGCGGAGGCTGCTACTTGCAGCCTCTGTTTGTTTTACACTTCCGTCATATCTTCTGCCTTGTATTCTTCGAGCTAATGAAATATAATGAAAGAAGTTGTCGGAGGTGTGAACATGGACTACATGACACTCAGAGAGGCAAGTGAAAAATGGGGCGTTTCGTCCCGTCAAATCAATTATTACTGCGTCGAGGGCCGTATTCCCGGCGCTGTGAAGATGGCCGGTGTTTGGCTGCTCCCTAAAGCGGCAGATAAACCGGCGGATAAGCGTCGAAAGCAAAACAAAGGCGGTGAGAAATTGTAAAATGGGCAAGGTGCTATTAGTAGAAGATAATACAAATGCTGTAAAGAAAATTGTGCGTTATATTGACAATATATCTGCCGATCTTGAGGTACATTCTGTTTCCGAGGCCGGAGAAGCCTTGCAATACGCAAAAGCGAACGATGTTTCCCTTTTTATCCTTGATATTCAGTTAGAGGACTATAAAGGAACCAGCTTAGCAAAGCAGCTCCGCGAATTGCCGGAATATAAATATACGCCGATCATTTTTGAAACGGCATTGGCAGGAGAAGAACTTTCAGCTTATCGAGATGTGAAGTGTTACAGTTTTCTTGTAAAGCCATTTGGCGAAGAAGAATTTGTAACGGCATTTCGTGACGCGTTGGGATTGTCTAAACAGATGAGCCAACAAGCAAAAACCATTCAGATTGAGCAAAAGCAATTTATCTTAGAATATGTTACACAGGATATTGCCTATATCGAAGCCTTTGGAAAAAAACTTGTGATCCATACCAGTAGCCGTCTGTCCGGCATCAAAGAAGATACGATTTCCGGGTACACTTTGTCTGGTTTATTGGCGTTGCTTGATGATCCAGCATTTGTTCAGTGCCATAAGAGTTATGTCGTGAACAAATCCCATATTGAGAAAATTGACAAATCCGAGCGGAAGATTTTTCTGAAAGGATTTACAGATACAATCCCCATCGGAAATAAATATCAGGCCGAATTATGGGGGTAAACATGAACTTTCTAATGAATCTGATACAGTTAGGATTGGATGTGGGAATACTGGCTCTCTGCTGTGAAGCCGTTTTCCGGCAAAAATCAGAAATAAAGGCAAATGATTTTTTCATTTTTCCCATTCTTCTTGTTCTTTGTGTTGTACCGAGAGTGGATTTTTCTGTCGGAGCAAATATGACGGCATCTTTCCGCAGTGAAGGCTTTGAAATACTACCAGCAGACAATATTGTTGGATTGCTGTTTTTGATTTTTGCAGTATTGTTGTTGAGCAGTATTTTCTTCGGCTCCAAATCCAGCGGAACGGTTTTCTGCGGCACAATGGCGGCCTTCTCCATTTTCTTGTTCGTCAAATGCCTGTGCGCGGTTCTTTTTGCTGTCTGCGGAGCTACGGATATTTTACTCCTGTTGGGCAGCCGTATAGCGGCGTTGTGCCTTATAGTCGTACTGGAGTTCACGCCACTTTTCGGCTTAATCCATCAGCTCGTCCAAAGAATCGATTTCACAGTTCTGATCGTATCTGCCAATATCGCTGTCCTTCTCATGGCAGTGCTTTATATCCTCTCTTTTGATGTGGATAGAATTCTTTCCCATCTGTGGGTGATTATAATTCTGATCCTTGCGGTGTTGCTGCTGGACAGTATATTGCTGTTTCTACATCAGCGTCGGACGCAGGAGCAAAAGCGAATCCACATGATTGAGCAGTATGTGCCTATTGTAGAAGAATTGATCTCACAGGTTAGGGCAAGGCAGCATGAATTTAATAACCGGATGATGGCGATTGAAGCTGCCGTTGCCTCTGCTGATACTTTAGAAGAAGCCCGGAAAGAAGTAGCAGGTCTTACAGGAAGTATTGGAATCAGTCTTAATGATCGGGAACTGCTCTCATGCGACAGCAAAATGATTGCCGGGATGCTGTTTGGAAAAATAAAGCAGGCAGAAGTGGCAAATCTTCACATAGAATTATCCTTACAAGGTCTTTTCAAGAAAACCGTCACCCCGGAAACAGAATGGATCGAGGCCATTGGAATTTTATTGGATAATGCAATCGAAGCTTCACCGAAAGGAAGTACAATTTTTTTATCCAGTAAGAAACAGGGCGACTTTCTGGAATTGACAGTTTCCAATCCAGCTCCGCCGCTGTCAAATACTGAATTTATGGCCTTGTTTGGAAAAGGCGTAACAACAAAGGCAAGTCGGGACGGCCACGGATTTGGCCTGTATAACATCCTACGCATGACGGAA
>CABRZL010000193.1 GCA_902475435.1 uncultured Eubacteriales bacterium
CACAGCAAAACGGCAAAACCTGCTAAGACCATAAGGCATAATATACCGATAGTAAGGAAGAGACACCGCAGAAAGCGTCATTCCGTGAGTTGCATCCGTATATGCTCCTACTGCCTGACCAAGCATATGAACCATCCAGTCGGTACTTTTTCCTCTGGAAACAAGCGTATTCAGTGCCCAGGTTGCAGCCCACATGATATTCGACCTTGCCTCATAGTCCTCTGGATTCTGAATGGCAATTCTCGAACTGTGAATTACCGATTTCATCAGTGCCTCGCTGATATAATCGCTGGTATTGTCGTCCTCCCCAGAGAAATACTGCTCGCAGATATGGTTGAAAATATCATAAATGCCGGCCACCATCTGCTGTTTCGGCAATGTGAAAGTGAATTTCGGATTCAGGATTGCAAACTTCGGCATCACAGCATCTCCAAACACATGACCAATTTTCAGCTTTTGATCGTGATTGGTGATGACCGCACCTCCATTCATTTCGCTTCCGGTTCCCACCATAGTCAATACACAGCCAACAGGGACAATCTCACAATCCGGCTCCTCAAAGCGGATATAATATTTCTCCCACGGATCTTCGTCACAGTGAACAGACACGGAAACCGCTTTTGCATAGTCGCAGCAAGAGCCGCCGCCTACAGCCAGCAGAAAGTCCACCTGATTCTCTCTGGCAATCTGAACACCCTCCCGCAGTTTCTCCACGGTAGGATTTGGCATCACTCCTCCATCCTCAACGACTACTTTTCCGTTATCTTTCAGTAATCTCATAACCTGATTGTAAATACCATTTTTCTTGATAGAACCACCGCCATAAATTAACTGAACGGTTTTTCCATATTTGGGAAGCTCCTCGTTCAAAGAACAAAGAGACTCTTCTCCAAAGTAAAGTTTTGTCGGATTTGAATACGAAAAATTTCCTAACATAATGTTTTTCCTCCTTAGTCCTGATAGATTTCCTTCGCCATGCGGAATGCTGCCCATGCTTTCGGCCAGCCAGCATAAAAGGCAGCGTGTGTCAAAATTTCTGCCATTTCTTCTTTTGTAATACCGTTCTTTTTTGCTTCTCCTATATGAAAGGCAAGAGAGCTGTCCAGAACGCCGCTTGCCATAAGTGCTGTTACTGTGACAATGCTTCTATCTCTTGCAGGGAGCTTATCTTCTCGTGACCACACTTCTCCAAACAGAACATCATCATTCAGTTCCGCAAATTTTGGTGCAAAATCACCCAGAGCATCTCTGCCCGCTGTTACCTTTTTCATAATCTGTCTCCTTATTTTAGCTTACTGTATTCTTCTTCCTTCACCGGTTCCAACCATTCATTAGAACTTCCTTCTGCCGGTACATCCACCGCCAAATGAGAAAACCAGCTATCAGGAGCAGCGCCATGCCAATGCTTCACTTCCGGCGCAATATTGATGACATCACCGGGGTTCATCTCCTGAGCCGGTTTTCCCCACTCCTGATAATATCCACGTCCGGCAGTACAGAGCAAAATCTGTCCGCCTTTGTGATGAATATGCCAGTTATTCCGGCATCCTGGCTCAAAAGTTACATTTGCAATTCCAACTCTTTCCGTTGTTAGCATGGACAGGTAACTCTGTCCAACAAAATATTGTGCATACGCATCATTTTTCTCACCCAATGGGAAGATCTGTTTAAAATCTTTTTCTGTCATGATTGATTCTCCCTTCAAGAATTAAAATAGCCTAAAATCTCTTGCATCCTTGCAACCTGATCCACATGGAACGGGCAGCGTTTGTTACAATGCCCACATCCAACTCACAGACTTTTTACCCATGCTTTCAATTCTTCCTGAGACAACGAGCCATTCAGCATTTTTCCTTTCATCAGGATAGCGCCAGGACAGCTCGGTGCAAGTTTTTCATTTGTGTTTCCCATGCCGCTGCCGCCAGAAGTAGCAAAAGGAACGATGGTTTTGCCTGAGAAATCATAACTCTCCAAAAAAGTGTTAATAATCGTTGGTGCAACATACCACCAGATAGGAAATCCGACAAACACTAGATCATACTGATCCATACCTTCCAGTTTCCCGGCAATTGCAGGACGGAATGTCGGATCGTTCATCTCCACACTGCTGCGGCTCTTTTTATTTGTCCAGTCCAGATCGGCACTGCTGTACGGCACCTTTGGTTTAATCTCATACAGGTCTGCGCCTGCCGCTTCCGAAAGTTTCCACGCTGCCTTTGCAGTCACGCCGCTTGCTGAAAAATAGGCTACCAAAATTTTCTTACTCATAGTAATTTCCTCCGTAAATTATGTTATTGAACTTATTATAAATGAATCTATATCACCTGAAATGTTTTCCATTTTCCGGACTTCTGCCTCCGGAAGAAAATGACCGCCCGAATGCTCCAGTCACAAACCATTGCAATGGCAATCCCAATCACGCCCATTTTCAAAACAATTCCCAAGAGCCATGACAAAAGCAGACGCACTGCTATCGTGGATATAACCGAAACATACATGGTAAATTTCACATCACCCGCTGCCCGCAACCCATTACTAAGCGCACCGAAAAAGGGATATGCTGCTGCATTAAACACGTTATGGATTAAAACCAGCCAGATCACCAGCCGTTTGGTCTCCGGCTGCAAAGCATAAAATTTCATAAAGAATGGAGTCAGAA
>CABRZL010000194.1 GCA_902475435.1 uncultured Eubacteriales bacterium
GCCATTCCCATCACTTCCTTCCCAAAAAGAAAAAGCCACCGGTCGGTGACTTTTCTCTGATATTATCTTATGACCTGATAAATGCTCCCAGACTTTCTCCAATATTCTCGACTTTCATAACAGCCCAGACGAGCAGAAACACCGCTGCTATTGTCGCAATTCCAAGAACCACAAGGATAAGCAGGGACTGCCACAAAGCCTTTACAATGCAGTAAATCGCAGAGCCGCCAATAACCAAAAGCAGTATGCCAATCACATAGGACACAACATTTGTAAGCAGATTTCCAAGAACGCAAATCACTTTTACAACGAACAGCACCGGCAGTGCCAATATCTTCAATACCAGCTTCATAGGCTCAGCCCCTTTCTTTTAACTGTATTGTACAAGGGTATTTGCCATAACGCAACAATGTCACCCCTTATGTAAAAGCCGCAACCGCAGCTGCGACTTCCCGACAAGTTGTCGGATTACTGGATTGAGGACAGGCGAACAAGAACTTCTTTCATATCCGTCCAGATTTCCTCCAGTCGTTTTTGCAAATCCTCGATGTCGGCATGGTAGATGCTGCCTGTTTCGTTCGCTCGTTTGGCGTACTGATTCAGGTTGTTGGAGCAGATTCGCAGGAGCGAAACCAGGGCTTTCACATCCTGCAAATCCAGTCTGATGCAGTACCCGTCCAGAGCCATTTTCCGCAGATAGGCTCCCATGCTGCGGATGCCAAGCTCATCCATCTTCTCATGGATTCGCTCGACCTCCTCTTTGGATGCAAGGAAATGAACATCCTGGTCTCGCTTTGCCATTACAACACCTCCTCACGGGTTTCAGAATATTTTGCAGGCGGAATATGTTCCGCCTTGGATTTCAGATCAGCCAACACAGAAGGACGCTCTGACTCGCTTCTTTCGTCACGATTTTCCGCAGAGTCCTCCATATTCAGGGCTGCATCCAGTTCTGCCAGCCGCTGACTTTTTGCTGCCAGCTCTGCTTCCTGCGGAAACGGTTTTCCAACCTCCGCCTCGGCTGCTTCCTGCTGATTGTAGAGATTATTCAGCTGTTCATTGGCTCGTTCTAAGCGTTCAGAAATGCCTGCAAGGGCATTGTCCAGTCGGGTGATATTTCCTCGTGCATCCGTACCAAGGGCTACTCTGTGGCTCACAGCGCCCTTTAAGGTCACATCAAACTCGTTCCGGAAGCTGTCAAAAGAAAGTTCCATCTGAAAGCCACGGTAACTGCCAAGCGGAACCGGATCGGCACTTTTCGTGTCCTTGCAAGCCGCAAGGAGGATTTCACCGGCATCTGCCTTTTCGGTGTAGGCTTTGCCCCTAATTTCCATGCTGCAAAAGCCCTCGGCAATCTGCGGGTGTGCTTCCACGGTTTTAATATCAGCTTCAAAGCCATGAATATAGCCTGTCTGCTTTTCAATCTCAGCCGGGAAGTATTTCAGGAGCTTATCTTCCATGCGGTACTGCTGGCTCTGGTGGTCAGCTTTCAGCACCTTCAGCCTTGCCACATCAATGTCCAAGTCCATCTTTTCCTTGATAAGCGGATTACCGGCACACAGCGCCTTGATCTCCGCATAGGACAGCGCCTGCTCATCCACATCGTCACAGGAGCGAACCGGCGATTTGGAGGTCATGATCTGAGAAATAAACTTCTGCTTGTTTTCCAAGGTCTGATACAGGTAGGCATCAAAGGTTCCCTCGGTCACATACTGGTACACCTGAACCTCTTTGTTCCGGTTGCCCTGACGGATGATACGACCATTTCTCTGGGTCATATCAGACGGACGCCAGCCCACATCCAGATGGTGAACTGCCACCAGTTTGTCCTGGACGTTGGTTCCTGCGCCCATCTTTTGCGTACTTCCAAGCAGCACTCGTACCTGTCCGGTACGAACCTTGGCAAAGAGGTCTTTTTTCTTTGCCTCGGTATCTGCATCATGGATAAAGGCAACTTCTTCCGCAGGCACACCGTTTGCAATCAGCTTGGTTTTGACATCATCATAGACGTTGAAGGTCCCATCATTTTTTGGTGTGCTGAGGTCGCAGAACACCAACTGGGTCAATTTGTCAGCCTGACCGTCCTGCCAGATACGCAGGATATTTCCTACGCAGGCATTGAGCTTGCTGTCAGGGTCATCGGGTAACAGAGGGTTCATCAGCCGCTGATCCAGGCCCAATTTTCGTCCGTCGCTGGTAATCTTGAGCATATTATCTACGGACGGGTCAACGATACCGGCATGAACATCCGCCGCTCTCTCTGAAAGAGAAGCTACCATATCCTTCTGATACTCAGAGGGCTGAACCACAACCGTTTCAAACTTTGCTTCGGGAACAGGGAGATGCAACTGGTCAGAGGTCTTGATGTCAGCAACCTCCTTGAACATATTCATCAGCTCAGGCAGGTTGAAGAACTTCGCAAATCGGGTTCTGGCACGATAGCCGGTTCCTTCGGGAACGAATTTGTCAAGATGATTTCTTTAATTTTTCTAAACTTAACAAACCGGCTGAAAAGAAATCTTCCTGAACCTCGTGTCTGCATATATCCTTAAATACCTTTTCTATCGGCTTTTTGGCGGTTTCCGACTGCTTTACGCACACAATAAAAGTGGTCTTTCCAATTTGCACCGAATAACTTGAATTTTTGTTTTCCA
>CABRZL010000195.1 GCA_902475435.1 uncultured Eubacteriales bacterium
TGCGAACGGTATCGCTGTATGGATTCTCAAGCCGGTAAAAGAGACTGCGATACTGCTTGCGCAGCTGTAGATGAACGATTCGCTGTTCTGCTGGCAAGTCGCAGCAGGCTTCAATGGCATTGTCAAATGTGTTTCCGATGATGATGCTCAAAGACAACGATGAGATCGTCAGAACTTCAGGAATCGTCACATCCAGTTTGACTTTGATGTTATTCCTTTCCGCAATTCGTAAGTAATAATTCAAAAGAGCATCAACAACAGGATTTCCGACCGCAGAAATATTTGTGGAACGCTCGAAAACATCCGTGGCAGCCTGCGCAATCTTGTGAAGTTCTTCGGTATCACCGTGTTCTGCAACTGCCTGCATCGCCAGGATGTATTTCTTCACATCATGCTGTAGAGAACGGACTTCTTCCTGGCGTTCTTTGAGCTGCTGGTAGTATTCCATTTGAAGATTGTACTGCTGTTCGTTGAACTTAACTTTGAATTTTTCCAGTTCATTTTCCCGGAGAGCTTCCACATAGAACACGATCAGGATGTTTATAAGGAGAAGTACAGCCATAAGGCCGACCATATAATCAGGGAAATAATCATCCGCAGCATGATACTGTGCCACATAACAGACAGCAATACTTGCGATTTGAATCGCAATGATCGGCAGCAGCCATAGGATACGCAGAGCATTTCCTTTTCGGCTGAAAAAATGTGAGATCAGGACTACGAGTGGAATTTGAATCAGGTTTGAAAAAACAACATAGACCAACCGTGCTGCCCCAGCCTGCATTAGAATGTCGGTATCCGGGATACGCAGCCCAATCAGAAGCATTGCAAGCACTTCCACCAAAGCAATCAGTGTGAAGAAAGCTCCGCTTGCAAAAACCGCCTGCCACGGTCGAACCTCATAGAACAGCAATGCAAGGAAAAATCCGCCAACTAAAAGATAGATCGTGCGCTGCGTCACCCAATCCGGGTATAAACTCAAAGCACACTGCCCAGCGATCAAGAGTGCAACATATGACGCATAGAACCACCTTGAGACGGGTTCCTTTTTGGGAAACAGCTGACCGATAAAAAGCAGCAACAGGGCAATGTTGGCAAAGCTCCCTGCAAACTCAACGAAATAATAAAGCATCATCTTCCCAAATAAGCGTTGAAGATCTGATTGAACTCCTGACGCTTCCTCCTGCTAATCGGCAGCTGATGTCCGCTGGAAAGAAAAACAGCGGTTCCCGTAGCGTAAACAATGTGTTCCATGTTGACGAGATAACTTTTGTGTGGTGACACAAAGCACCGTTTGGGAAGTTGCTCCAAGGCTTCAGGAATGCTCATTCGCAATGTAAGGTCTTGCTCCTTACAGTGAATCAGAACTTTATGTCCGTGGCTTTCCAGAAAGTAAATGTCCGATGTTTCCAAGGACATGGTAACACCATCGTATTCGATCGTGAAATGTTTGGAGTTCAGTTCCTGAAGGACGGCATCCATTGCCGCAGCGAACAGTGTCTGATCCAAAGGTTTGACAAGGTAGCGGAATGCAACGCCATATCCCTGCACAGCGTACTCATGCCGCTTCGTGACAAATACCACCAAAGGATGCTTCTCCATTTGGATCAAAGACTGCGCCAACTGAAAACCGTTGGATGGCATCTCGATATCGAGCAGCAGCAAATCGAAGGATTTTTTCTGCATTTGCAATTCGCTCAGAAGTTCATTCCCATCCATGTAAGTCTCAATGTCAAAGCAGCCTTGCACATCGTACTGCTGGACGCTTTGAACAATGCCATCAAGGTCTGATTTCTCATCATCGCAGACTGCAACGTGGTACTTCAGCATTTCGACAACCTCCACAAAATAATGTCCTGCTACTATTATAGACTGTGCAAAGGCTCCTTACAAGTAGCCTGACCTACCACTTTTGTCACCAGAACGACCAGTTTTGCCAAACCTCTTGATTTTGCTGAAATTTATGATACAGTGAAGCAAAAATCAGAAGATAAGGTGGCGCAACTGCAATGTGGGAACGCACGCTGTCTCAAAAATCAGTCCGTCTTTTCTGCGAGCAAAAAGTGATAGATGAAGCAAAGGCGGATGCGTATGTCTATGGGTACGAGTTGCTCATATCATCTGTTGTGAGCATTCTGCTTGTTATTCTCATCGCTGCTGTGTGTGGTGATGTGCGGTACGCACTTTCATTTTTGATCGGGTTTATCCCACAGCGAATCTACATTGGTGGATATCACGCAACGTCGCACACCAGATGCTATCTGGCGTTTACCGGACTGGCACTTATCTGCATTTTGCTAAGTAATGCAATCGCAGCAAATCACCTTTTTCGTATCCTGACAACAGCAGCTCTTTTGGTCATCTCCATCTTTCTCTCTCCTATCGAAGCAAAGAATAAGTCTTTAGGTGAAAAGAAGAAGTCAAGTTACAAGACAATCGCATCTATTCTTTCATCAATAGATTTCCTGCTTGCCATTTTTAATGTGCTTCCGTATACACGTCATGTAGTTTGCTACTATCTCTCCAAATGGGTATTGATTGTATTCTCAACAATTCCTTTGGTTCAACAAAAATTTAATGCCAACTTTTGTAGATAGGGAGACTAACTATTAAAAGTCAAGCCCCAAAATGAAAAAATCCGCCAACCGACCGCT
>CABRZL010000196.1 GCA_902475435.1 uncultured Eubacteriales bacterium
TTTGTCTCTCTGCCGTGTCTGCCTTTCTGGCAGCGTCCACGGTGGCTGTGGCGGGAATGATTGGTTTTGTCGGACTGGTTGTACCGCATATCGCAAGATTGCTGGTAGGGTCAAACTATAAGTCGATGCTTCCGGTGAGCATCTTGCTGGGCTCGGTAGTTCTGTTGGCGGCGGATACGGTAGGGCGTACGGTTGTTCCGGGGATGGAAATTCCGGTTGGGATTGTCATGTCCGTTTGTGGCGGACCCTTCTTCCTGTATATGCTGAGAAAGGGAGCGAAACATGGAAATTAGAGCGGAGCATTTGGAGATTGGATATGGAGATCTGATGGTTGTATCCGATTTGAATATCCACATTCAAAAAGGGGAGATTACGACCATTATTGGTCCAAATGGATCCGGAAAATCTACAGTGCTGAAGGCGCTGACTCGATTGCTTAAATACCGTGCTGGAGTAGTGCACGTTATGGAACGGGATCTGCGGGACTATGATACCAAAGAACTGGCGAGATTGATTGGAGTCCTTCCGCAAAAGCATACGGCGCCGCCGGACTTTACTGTAAAAGACTTGGTGGGATATGGTCGCGTGCCTCATAAGAAATGGTATGCCAGAAGTTCGCCAGAGGATGAAGAAATCGTTCGATGGGCCATGGAGGTGACTGGTACGAGTCACTTGGCAGAAAAATCCATTCGGGCCTGCTCCGGAGGAGAGGCCCAGAGGGTGTGGATTGCCATGGTATTGGCGCAAAAACCGGAAATTTTGTTTTTGGATGAACCTACTACTTATTTGGATATTTCACATCAACAAGAAACCATGCGCTTGGTGAAACGGCTGAAACGGGAATCAGGGATTGGCATTGTTATGGTACTTCACGATCTGAGTCATGCATTGGAGGTCAGCGACCATATTGTGGTGATCAAAGATGGACGCAAATATAGTGAGGGCGCCCCACTGGAGGTTATCACACCAAAGATGATGCGGGAAGTGTACCATGTAGAGTGCAAGGTGATTCAATTGCCGGGCCGGCAGCATCCGCTGCTGGCCTACCAGGAGATATCATAAGGAGAATGTTATGGACGGAAATGAAATATTAAGCAGGCTTGGGCGGCTGTCGGAGATCGAGTCTATGAAGGATGTTCGGCAGCTTACCACAGCCACGTTCCCTGGCACACACTGTCCGCTTATGGGTGCGGCAATGGCGGTTCGCGGTATTCAGGACGCGTATATTTTGGTGGTTGGTATGGACGAGTGCGCCTATTATACAAAAAATATGACACTGTATTCCGAAGAGTTTGGCGGGGTAGATGGTCGGTGCGTCAGTGTGGTGTTGGATGCGCAGAATGTTACGTTTGGCTGTGCGGCTAAAGTAGAAGCGGCATTCCAGGAACTGGTAGAAGAATATCATCCTAAGGCGGTCTATCTTGTCACAACTTGTGTGCCGGAACTGATTGGCGATGATATGGACGCCATTGCCGACGGTCTGACAGACGAATATGATATTCCCGTGCTGGCTGTTCATACCGAGCATTTTAAGTGCGACAATCATTTACCGGGGTTGGAAAGAACAATTACAGCAAGTTTTCGACTGATGCAGAAACAAACGTGTGATGGAAGTGTTAATCTGCTGGGACAGCGTATGGGACGGTTTGATACCACGGAACTGTGTGGAATGCTCCGGGAATCAGGCGTAAACATTGGAATGCAGCTTCCCTGTGGGTGTAGTGTGGATGAGATTCGGCGTGGTTCAGCAGCAAAAGTCAATATTGTGGTCAATGATATTGCACTGCCCTTGGCCAAAAAGATGGAAAACGCTTTTGGTATTCCTTTTGTGTGTTTTGATAAGTACACAGATCCGGACCGCATTTTAAAAGCATACCAGATGCTGTATGCATATTTGGATCTGGCGTTGCCTTCCAAAGTACTAGAGCTCTATCATTCGGCGAAAGCCGTGGTAGAAGCAGCACGCTCACAACTTTCTGGCGTTACCTATATTTATGGCAATACACCGTTTAATGTATTTGAGCTAAACCGGTTTATGGTATCCATGGGTATGATTCCACAGATTATTCAGCTGTCCCGTTTTTCTGCAGAGGATCGGACGGATATGGATGCGATTCTACAGACACTGGATCCATATGTGACAAAATCGGCCAATATAGCACCGCTGCAAAGTGTATATGATATTTTGAAGCCCAATCTGTATTTGGGTCATGAATACGCTGCCCGGCTCCGCAAAAAAAATATTGCGATGGTTCGGACAGATCGCGCCTTTTCCATGATGGGATTTGAAATTACAGGCTTTGTAGTTACAGAGTTGATTCGTGCGGCCAAAGAAGCGGAATCTTTTCGCAGCAGGCAGACACAAATATCTTCGTTATACTCCAGTCAATCTATGTAAAAGGGGGCAAATGTATGAGCTTGACTCGATACCTCCCAACGCCGTCTGACCGGATGGGGATCCTGTGGAATCTGCTCTCTGTTCAGGAAAGCATTGTTCTTGAATATGGCCCAGCAGGTACCACACATTTTAGTATGAGTCTTTATGGCAAATTGGGGTTAGAATATGAAAATCGCTTGTTTACCACACATATGAACGAAGACGATGTGGTTATGGGCGATGTGAGCCGGCTGGAAGCGGCGTTGCTGGA
>CABRZL010000197.1 GCA_902475435.1 uncultured Eubacteriales bacterium
TTCCCCGCAAAATCAGCAACATTGTGGAGCTGATGAAGCTGGCGGCATTGGTTGAGGATTTCCCGCCGGAGCCGGATCGGATTCATCTTGCCAACGGGACGCTTTTTCTGGATGGAAGATTTGTGGAGGGAAAACCTGAAATCGTCCGCAACCGCTTCCCTGTTGCCTACAACCCTAACGCTCCAAAGCCTGTCCTCTGGCTGCAATTTCTGGATGGTCTGCTCTACCCGGAGGACATCCCCACCCTGCAGGAATATATCGGCTATTGCCTGATTCCCAGCAACAAAGGCCAGCGGATGATGGTCATCAAGGGCAACGGTGGCGAGGGCAAGAGCCAGATCGGTGCTGTACTGGTGGCTTTGTTTGGCTCCAACATGAAGGACGGCAGCATCGGGAAAATATCTGAGAACCGATTTGCCCGGGCAGATTTGGAGCATATCCTCCTGTGTGTGGACGATGATATGCGGATGGAGGCCCTGCGCCAGACCAACTATGTGAAATCCATTGTCACCGCCCAGGGCAAGATGGATCTGGAGCGCAAGGGCAAGCAGAGCTATCAGGGGTGGATGTATGCCCGGCTGCTGGCCTTCTCCAACGGAGATTTGCAGGCTTTGTTTGACCGGAGCAACGGATTTTACCGCCGTCAGCTGGTGTTAACCACAAAGGAAAGACCTGCTGGCCGTGTGGATGATCCTGACCTTGCAGAGAAAATAAAAACCGAAGTAGAAGGCATCCTGCTCTGGGCCTTTGAGGGATTGCAGCGGCTGGCCGCCAACAATTTCAAGTTCACCGAAAGTGAGCGCACCAGAGAAAACCGGGAGGCCGTCAAACGGGACCACAACAATGTGTTCGATTTTCTGGATTCGGACGGATATATACGGCTGAAAGCCGATATGTCCGCCAACCTGGAATACTGCAACAATGTGACCAATGCAGCCGGGCGACGGGTGCGTGGCTTCCTGGGCATCGAGGTGCTGGTGGGAAATCACATGCCGGTGTTTACCGGTGATTCGATGCGTACGTACGTACACTTTGATTGACCGTGGTCCCCTCTTTTATCGCAATGCACACAAATTTTACTATCCGAAAAACAGGAGGAAACACTATGAGCAAGCCGCAATACGCCATTCTCCGCTTTGCCAAGTACAAAGGGCCGGAGATTGGAAACATTGAAGCCCACAACGAACGCACCAAAGAGAAATATGCCAGCAACCCGGATGTGGACATCAGCAGGAGCAAAGACAATTTTCATCTGATCGAGCCGGAACGAAAATATCGTGCGGAGGCAGAGCGGCAAATCAAAGAAACCGGTTGCCGTACCCGATCAGACAGTGTGCGAGTCGTGGAAGCCCTGATAACTGCCACACCGGAGTTCTTTCAGGGAAAGAAGAAATCTGAGATCAGAGCCTATTTTCAAGAGACGCTGACCTTTCTCCAGCACAATCAAGACCCCAAAACAATCATATCCGCCGTGGTGCATATGGACGAGAAAACGCCCCATATGCACCTTTCTTTTGTCCCGCTGACGGAGGACGGGCGGCTCTGCGCCAAGGAGATTGTCGGCAACAAGAAGAAGCTGACGCAGTGGCAGGACAGGTTTTGGGAGCATATGGTCAAAAAATACCCCGATTTGGAGCGGGGCGAGAGTGCCAGCAAGACCGGGCGCGACCATATTCCGCCGAGGGTGTTCAAGGAAATGACCCGCATGACCAAGCAGAAGGCCAAGCTGGAAGAATTGCTTTCAGGCGTCAATGCGTTCAATGCCAAGGGAAAAGCAGCAGAAATCGGCGCTTTTTTGGACAAGTATATCCCGGCTGTGGAGCAGATGCACACGACGCTGAAAAAGTACAATACGGCGTTTATCGCCACGACCGCCGAGAACAAAAAACTGAAAAAGAAAACGGAGCAGTTGGCGCGGTCGCTGGACAAGGCCACGCAGGAAAGTACCTTGAAAAAGCTGGCCGACGCCAAACTGCACCGGGATTATGAGGATGCTGTCGCCGTGCTGGATCGTATTCCGCAGGAAGTGCTGGCGGCATATACGCACAGAACGGAGAAAGAGAGGGAGACTGCCTATGGTAGATGAATGGAGCGGCTTCGCTGCTTTGCTGGCAAATTTGATTGAAAAGTATGCCGTGGTTCTGGATCTTGACGCGCTGCCCGATCTCGTCATAGAGGAATCCATGCCCGAAAAAGTCGAGGCAGATGATATGATTCACGAAAATAATATTGAATCAGCGAAAGCGGCATGATATAATTATCATGAAATAAGTGTCCAAACCGCCATTGCAGGAGCTTTTGCTCCTGCAATGGCAGAAAACGAGGTGAAGTGACCATGGAACGCTGGGAGAATGAGCAGAACAATTCTGAAATGATGATTTATACCACAGAGGATGGCTTGACAAAGATCGAAACGACCTTCGATGGAGATACCGTTTGGCTGTCCATTGACCAGATGGCGGAGCTGTTTCAGCGAGACAAATCTACCATTTCCAGACATATCAAGAACATTTTCACTGAGGGCGAATTGAAGCGAGAAGCAGTTGTTGCAAATTTTGCAACAACTGCCGCTGACGGTAAGACTTATCAGGTGGATTACTATAATCTCGATGTCATCATTTCTG
>CABRZL010000198.1 GCA_902475435.1 uncultured Eubacteriales bacterium
AACTACTGCATAATCTCTAGCAAAAATGGAATCTACCAATAATTTCCCAAGACCGGGCAAAGAGAATACCGTCTCTATGACAATAGAGCCACCCAGCAGATTGGCAATACGAAGTGCCAGTAATGTAATGGTAGATACCATGGAGTTTCGAATGACATAGCGGGACATGATTCTACGGGAAGACAATCCCTTACAATAAGCAAAATCAACATAGTCGCTGCCGATGACATCAATAACATTTGTACGTAAGCTTCGTGTCATTAGTGCCCAAGTGGACAGAGCGCCCGTAAATGCGGGAAGAATGAGAGCGTGCAAATGTTCAAGCCAGGTTTCCCCCCAATTACCAATGGGGAACCAGCCAAGTCGAAGACCTAGTGTCAATAACAAAATTGTCCCAATCCAGAATTGAGGGACGGAAATACCGAGGAGTGTTCCACTCTTAATGATCTTATCTCCAATACCGCCATTGCTCTTTCCAGCAATGTAACCAAGCGGAAAACTGAAAACGACAACAAATAATATAGTTATAATAACCAGTGAAAGTGTTACGACAAAATGTGAGCTAATCAGTTCGGAAACTGGCCGTACATATTTTACAGAGTCTCCAAAATCAAGCGTGAAAAGCTGCTTGAGATAAATAAAATACTGAGTAATCAACGGTTTGTCGAGTCCCATCTTGGCTTCAAGAACAGCTACTTTTTCAGGAGTTGCACGATCACCTAGAAGAATTTCTGCGGCACTGCCAGGAATTAGTCGGATCATTAAAAAAATCAATATCGTGACGCATAACAACACCGGTATCATATGAAGAATACGTTTTAAAATGTATTTCAGATGTTTCATATCAACCTCTGCCTTTTCTATCTGTGCCACAGCACAACACATGATATTAAATGAAAACTGGAAAGCATAAACTTATACTTGTATTCTATCCGGACAGTTAGCCTGCCCGGATAGAAATCTAAAATACGATATTTCCAATAAAATTACTCAGTGCAAACTAGGTTATCAAATACATATGCACCGTTTGGAAGCTGCGTAAACCCAGTCAGTTTACTGGAGGTTGCAGTGGAGAAGGGTGCATAATAAAGTATAATGGCTGGAACCTCGTCGGCATAAATCTGCTGGATCTGCGCATATTCATCTGCACGTGCCTCGCTATCCATCTCGACTTCTGCTGCCTGTACGAGAGCAGTTACTTCGTCGTTGCTCCAACCGGTGTGCACGCAGTCGGCGAGATTGGGATTACAGAAGTAGGATACTTGTTGAGAAGGATCCAGAATATCACTAGTCCAACCACCAAAGAACATATCTAGTTCAAGGTTGTCTCGCATGGAGTTGTGGGTGCCGGCCTCATAGGTTTCAATGGTAAGATTGACGCCGATCTCAGACCATTGCTGTTGAACCATAGTCGCAATCTGCTCTGCGACAGTGTTGCCGGAAACAATGGTAAAGGTCAGATTCAAGCCGTCCGCATAGCCAGCTTCTGCAAGCAGAGCCTTTGCAGCCTCAATGTCATACCCCACTGTGGTAACGCTGGAATAATAGGGCAGCGAAGAATTCAGGAAAGAATCTGCGACCGTACCATGGCCATAAAGCACAGTTGCATTGATCGCATCTAAGTTGGTTGCCATATACAGAGCCTGGCGAACACGGACATCGGATGTAGGACCGTTGACGCAGTTGAGCATGATGGCACGAACCTCGGTAGAGTCGTCATTCAAAACGGTGATATCATCACGGGCTTCCAGTTCTGCAAGATAACTCCAGGGTACAAAGGTAACTGCGTCTACATCACCGTTTTCCAACTGCATAATACGAGTGTTATCGTCAGGAACAACCGTGAACTTAATTGATTCGGTTTGCACAGAGTCAGCATCGCGATAGTTGGGGTTTTTTGTGAGAGTCAGTGCAACCCCCTGTTCCCACTCAGAAAAAGCATACGGACCGGTGCCAACAGGGCCAAGCGCATATTGATCAAGGCCAACTTCATCAAAGTAGGATTTATCGCCAATTGTTAAGGTAAACAGCGAAAAGGTAGCTTCAGCATAAGGGCAGGGCGACTTCATGTGGACAATGAACGTGGTATCATCCGGGGCTTCTACACTTTCAATTTGTGAGCAAAGCTCTGTCCAAGAGGAAGTCTCTGTATTCATAGCACGCTCATAACTCCATACAAAATCTTCCCCAAGGACGGGTTCGCCGGTGGAGAAGGTCAGCCCCTCCTTGATTTTAAACGTGTAAGTCAGGTAATCATCGCTGACTTCGTATGATTCGGCCAGATCCGGCTCAATTTCATGAGTTTCAGGGTTAATCTGCATCAGGCCTTCCATTACAAGATTTAAAACCCAAATATTAACGTTTCCGTCCTGGGTAACAGGGTCAAGGTTATTGGAGTCCTCAGGACGGGCAATAACAATCTGCTCTTTAATGCTGCCAGCAGCAGTTTCCGAAGTGGAACCATCTGCGGCATTACTTCCTGTAACAGCTTCACTGCTAGCGTCGCTGTTTCCACAAGCCGCTGTGCCGAGCAACATTGCAGCCACCAACAAAATTGCAAGCAGTCTTTTTGCTTTTTTCATTGCTTAT
>CABRZL010000199.1 GCA_902475435.1 uncultured Eubacteriales bacterium
GGAATCGGAATCCTCGCCTGGGCTCTCCACGCCGACATCCTCCGCTACGGCGGCCACCTCCCCAGCCGGGAGGACGGGACCTTTGCCTTTTGCTGCCCGGATGTGGATGTGATCAATGTATTTCAGATCACGGTAGAAGAGTAAGAAATTGCGCCACAGGCTTTCTGAACCGCTACCCGACAAGAGGACAGTGAAAAAATATAAAGTTTTTCCGGTCAGCAGCCACATGTGCTGCTGGCCGCTTTTTATGCGGCAAGACCGAGTTTGTGCTTTTCCATCGGGGTCAACACACCCAGATTACGCTGCACCCGTCTAGTATTGTAATAATGGACATAGGTCTTAATCATCTGTACAAGCTCCCGCTTGCAGGTAAACCGTCTGCCGTAATAACGCTCCCGCTTCAAGATGCCCCAGAAGCCCTCCATCGGGCCGTTATCAATGCAGTGTGCTACGCGGGACATACTCTGCGTCATACCTGCCTGTACGAGCTTGTGGTGGAAGGAACGGTTGGTATACTGAAACCCTCTGTCGCTGTGGAAGAGGGGATGCGCGTCCGGATTGGCTTTTACAGCCTTATCAAAGGTCTTGAAAACCAACGGATTATCGTTGCGCTCACTGAGCACATAGGACACGATACGCCGGTCGCAAAGGTCGAGAATGGCGCTCAGATAGAGTTTGTGCACTTGAGTTCCCTCATACCACTTGAATTCTGTTACATCGGTAAGCCACTTCTCGTTTGGCTTCTCTGCATAAAACTGCCTGTCCAAAAGGTTCTCAGCAAGATACTGTGGGTTCTTCGCATGTCTGGTGCAGCCACGGTTGTTATATTTCACGGTAGAGCGGATATCTCTGGCCCGGCAGATGCGGAGCACCCGTTTGTCATTGACATGGATACCGTGGTCATGACGCAGATCGTCATTGAGCCTCCGGTAGCCCTTATCCGGACTTTCCTCGTGGATCTTCTCGATCGTATCCGCAAGACGTTCATTCTCTGCGGCCCGCCGACTCAGCTTGCCGGAGACCCATCTGTGGTAGGCTGAACGTGCCACATGGAGCAGCTCACAGGTCAACTCAATGGGATACCCCTTTTCAGCGTGTGCCTCCCGAATCGCGGCATAGATATGGTGCTGTCTCACTTGCGAAAGGCATCTCTCCTCTCGATCTCGTCCAATTTTTTTAACAGATCACGCTCCATTTCCGCCAGATACAGCTTGTGCTTGAGCTGTTCGATCTCGATCTGTGCCTTCTCCAGTTCGGTTCGGGGAGCCTGATCCTTCTTCCTCTTTCCGCGCCGGTCCTCCAGACCTGCTTCGCCCATCTCCTCAAACCGCAGCGTCCAGGCGCGTACCTGTTGATAACTTACCTTGTACTTCAAGGCCATCTCGCCGTAGTTTTTCCCACTGGCCAGACAGTCCTTGACGATCTGAACACGTTCTTCCTGCGTGGTGTCCCGTCCCTGCTTCATGTAGCTTCCTCCTCCTGAACTCTTTCTGGAGTTAAAGTCTCCATGTGCATTATACACCTTTATCCAATTGTGGAGCTGTTTTTTACTCCGCAACCCATATTTTTTGCTGAGCTCTGCCTGACTTCCTTTTCCGGACAGGTACTCCTGTACCGCTTGCAGCTTTAATTCCGGACTGTATGTATGATTTTTCCTGTTTGGCAAAAAGGCTTCGAGTCCTTCTGCTTCATACTGCATGACCCAACCTTGAAGCGTTTCCCGACCCACGCCGACCTCTGCTGCCGCTGTGCTTATGCTTACCTCTCCTGCCAGATATCTCTTGACGATCTTTACCTTCTTTTCTATTCCCAGTTTTTGCTTTTGCGGCATAATAATGCTCCCCCTTGATTTTCAGTGAATTTGTTTTTTCACTGTTTCATCAAGGGGGAGGCATATCAATTGAAATCGCTGCGGCGCTTTTGGATTGTCTTGGAGATGCAGGTCTTACTTATTCTTCTCGTTGTAAGCCTTGATGCCCAGGGCCAGCAGGTCCATGGCACGCTCCAGGTCAGCCTGCTTCAGAACGTAGGCGATCCGGATCTCGTTCTTGCCCTTGCCGGGGGTGCCGTAGAAGGGCTCGCCGGGGGCAAACATGACGGTGTCGCCGTTGTCCTCGAACTCCTCCAACAGCCACTGCTGGAACTTATCTGCGTCGTCCACGGGCAGAGCAGCCATCAGGTAGAAAGCACCCTTGGGGCACTCGCAGATGACGCCGGGGATCTCAGCCAGCTTGGCCACAACGGTGTCGCGGCGGCGCTTGTACTCGTCACGGACAGCAGCAAAGTACTCAGGGCCAACGTTATACAGAGCGGCAGAAGCGATCTGATCCAGGGTAGCCACGGACAGACGAGCCTGGCAATACTTCATGGCCTCGCCCAGCAGTTCGTGGTTGCGGGTCAGGATGGCACCCACACGAGCGCCGCAGGCGGAGAAACGCTTGGACACGGTGTCGATGACGATGACGTTCTCAGCAGCATCGGCATACTCACCGAAGGACTGCAGAGGCTCGCCAGCGTAAACGAACTCACGATACGCCTCGTCACCGATGATGAACAGGCCGTGCTCCTTGGCGATGTCGCACATC
>CABRZL010000200.1 GCA_902475435.1 uncultured Eubacteriales bacterium
CGGCAATGGAATTTTGGCTTGTATGTCTCGGGATAGTGGTGTGTGAACAGTAACATGATATCTGCTTAATGTAAAATAGATAAAAATGTTGTGGGGAATGAAGAAGAAAGTAGGAAACAGCATGGGACAAGAGGAAAAATATATGGATGAATACATAAAAGAAATATCAGAAAAAATTGAAGATAAAAAAGAATATTATGCCAAAATCAGCGATAAAATCTGGGAGTATGCGGAGCCGAGATTTCAAGAATATAAATCTTCTGAATTATTTCAGCAGACATTAAAGAAAGAAGGATTTTCCATAAAATCAAATCTGGCAGGAGAGGAAACAGCATTTATTGCAGAATACGGTTCCGGAAAACCGGTTATAGGATTTCTTGGCGAATTTGATGCCCTGCCGGGACTTTCGCAGAAAGCAGATACTACCGAGAGAATCCCGGAAGAAAAAGCATCAGATTCAAAATATGAAAGCGTGCCGGAAAGAGAAAAGAAACAAAATCCAGGTTCAGGATATACTGATAATTGTGGCCATGGCTGCGGTCATCAGCTTATCGGAACAGGCACCCTTGCCGCCGTCATAGCATTAAAAGACTTCATGAAAGCACACAACCTGAAAGGAACAATCCGCTACTACGGCTGCCCAGCCGAAGAAAACGCAGGCGGCAAAGCATTCCTTGTACGTGACGGCTATTTCAATGACTGCGACCTCGCCCTCTGCTGGCACCCGGAGCAGGGACGACGTGCATGCTACGGAAGCACAAAGGCAAACTTCAGAGTCTTCTTCACATTCCACGGAACCCCGGCACACGCCTCCATGTGCCCGGAATTGGGCCGTTCCGCACTGGATGCAGTAGAATTAATGGACGTAGGCGTAAACTACATGCGTGAACACATGATAGACGAAGCCAGAATCCACTATGCCATCACCGACACAGGCGGAGATGCCCCAAACGTAGTCCAGTCCAGAGCCCAGGTACTCTACGCCATCCGCGCCCCGAAGATCACTCAGGTAAAAGAACTCTACAACCGCGTATGTAATATAGCCAAAGGCGCCGCCCTCATGACCGAAACTACCGTAGAAATCCGTCAGGTGGCTGCCTATTCCAATTTAATCTCCAGTAAAATCCTTGCAGACCATATGAACACCTACTTGGAAAAACTTGGCCCGATTCCATATACAGAGCAGGAATATGCCTACGCACAAAAATTCCAGCAGTCCCTCTCGGATCAGGACAAAAACCAACTTCCTACAATTGCCCGGGACTACTTTGGTCCCAAAGCACCGGAAGCAATGAAAACCCCAATCTTCGAACCAATCGCCTGTCAAAATCTGTACAGCGACCTCAAATACTCCACCGATGTAGGAGACGTAAGCTGGATCGTTCCAACCGTCCACCTCAACATCCCCACATTCGCCGCAGGAACCGCTCTCCACTCCTGGCAGGCAGTAGCCCAGGGCAAATCCTCAATAGCTCACAAAGGAATGCTCTACGCCGCCAAAATCATGGCTCTCACCGCCCTGGATTTTTTACAAAATCCAGAACTGGCGAAACAAGCCAGAAAAGAACTGACGGAAACATTAGACGGAGAAACATATCCCAATCCATTGCCGAAAGACTTGAAACCAGAGATATGGTAAAAGTAACATTTTGCCAGTTCCCAGCGCGAAGCCATCTGTCTCCTGGGGTGAATTTGACGAGTCTTAGTAACTCTTAGGTTTGGGAAATCTGCGTTATGGAAAAGAATCGCAACGTGTCTGAGCGAAGTTTGCAACGGAGCGAGTTTTGCATTCTTTTTCATGTTTTTAGCAGATTTACCAAACCTTAGAGTTACTTAGGCTCACGAAACTGAACCCCAGGAGACAGATGGCTTCGCGCGTCCCTGCCCAGTGTCCCTACCCAATCCAAACAAACATTGTAACTATCCATAAAAAATGCTATAATCCATTTCAGAAAAACAAGATAAAAATCTTAAAAAATACAACAATCAGGAGGCACAAAAAAATGAGTAAAAAAGCATACATCTTCCTCGCCGACGGATTCGAAGACATTGAAGGCTTAACCGTAGTAGACCTTCTTCGCCGCGCCGGAATCGACATCAAAACCGTATCTATCAAAGAAACCACCCGGATCCAGACATCCCACGGCATCACCATGCTCACCGACGCCATATTCGCTGAAACCGACTTCGCCGACGCCGACATGCTCGTTCTTCCTGGAGGAATGCCAGGAACCAAATACCTTGCCGGTTACAAACCACTCATCGACCTCCTGACAGACTTCAACAATAAAGGCAAAAAAATCGCAGCCATCTGCGCAGCTCCAAGCGTATTTTCCGGACTGGGATTCCTCAAAGGCCGCAAAGCAACTTCCTATCCGTCATTCATGGAAGTTCTCTCCAAAGATGGCGCAGTAACAAGTGAAGACAGCGTAGTAGTAGACGGAAACATAACCACCAGCCGCGGCCTGGGAACGGCTGTAGACTTCGCACTCTCCCTGATTTCACAGCTCGAAAACGAAGAAAAAGCAAAAGAAATCGCAGAATCTGT
>CABRZL010000201.1 GCA_902475435.1 uncultured Eubacteriales bacterium
AATTTGCCTAGCAAATATATCCTCCATACCGTGGGGCCGATTATCAGTGGCGCTGTCCGAAAGCAGGATTGTGAAGCCCTCGCCTCCTGCTATCACTCCTGTCTGGAACTGGCCGTGAAGAACAACTGCCAGAGCATTGCCTTTTGCTGTATTTCCACTGGAGAATTTCATTTTCCCAATGAAAAGGCCGCTGAAATAGCGGTTCAAACGGTGACATCCTTTTTGAATACACAGGAGCAAAATATTCGAGTTATTTTCAATGTGTTCAAGGATGTAGACCTTCGTATTTATCAAAAGCTCCTGGGGGTATCCAGATGTTAAACACTGCAAGAAAAATAGAGCAGAAGATGATTGCGTTTCAAGAAGCACTCAGTCAAGCGGATACGGTTCTAATCGGCGCCGGATCTGGCCTTTCCACATCTGCAGGCTTTGCTTATGGCGGAGAGCAGTTTCGCCGTTATTTTGCAGACTTTGAAGAAAAATACGGCTTTCACGATATGTACTCCGGGGGATTTTATCCGTTTCCCACGCTGGAGGAACATTGGGCATACTGGAGTCGGTTTATCTTTTTGAACCGCTACTGTGATCCGCCCAAGCCGGTATACCAAAGCCTGTTGGAATTGGTGAAGTATAAAGACTATTTCATTCTTACCACCAATGTAGATCACTGTTTCCAAAAGGCCGGATTTGACAAACGCCGCCTGTTTTACACGCAGGGGGATTATGGCCTGTGGCAGTGCTCCGAGCCGTGCCACGACAAGACATACGACAACGAAGATGTTGTTCGTCGGATGGTGGAGACCCAAGGCTTTCAGATATTAGAATGGGGATTGGAACTGCCTGCCGGCACCGCGCCAAAGATGTCGGTTCCCACCGAGCTGGTTCCCCATTGTCCGCAATGCGGCGCACCTATGGTAATGAACCTTCGGACAGACAATACCTTTGTTCAGGATGAGGGGTGGTATATTGCAGCGGGGCGTTATGATGATTTTGTACGGCGTCATAAGAACATACCCGTTCTCTATCTGGAGCTGGGGGTGGGAATGAATACGCCGGGTATCATCAAGTATAATTTTTGGCAGCAAGTATATCAGAATCCAAAAGCGAATTATATCTGTATCAATAAGGGACAGTCTTATGCTCCAAGAGAAATTGCCAATCGTAGCATTTGCTTGGATAGGGATATCGGAGCAGTATTAAGCACGTAATGTTGCTGGAATGATTAGAGAAGAAGTGAAATGTCAACAACCTAATGTAGAAAAACAATATTGACAAACTGCAAAATTTATGATATATAATCTCTGTTCGGTAGGTAAGGCTCCTACAGGGATACGGACTGTTGCCGCGAAATAGTGGAGACACTATGAGATGGTTTGAACAGGGTACATCGAACGCAAGGTGTACCATAATACAGTTTCATCGCCCTGCAAAGCTAAAGCTCAGACGAACACGCAGAAGTGTATGATCACTCCCGTATGTTCTCCGGACATACGGGATATTTTTTTGAAAGGTAGGTGACGCACTTTGTATCACAGTTTTTGTAGATTGACAAAACGATGGAAATTATGCCGGTACAGGTGCGTCTGCCTGTAGCGTACTCTCTATATGTATTTTTTGCCATCGTTTTGTAAGTGTTCCTTACAGCCGATGGCATTTTCACGCTTTTTTAGGAAAGCAACGCTTCTTAGCGATGATATATCATAACGACAAGTGAGGTGAACGGAATGGACGTGGGAAGTAGTAGCGGTACAGGCCCTGGCGGGCGAAGTAGTACCGTATTAACAAATGAAAGAGGAAAGTTGCAGTTGATCCATGCCATTCCTGTTTCCATAGTATAATACGGTTCTTCTTTGGATGCACTGTACCCATTCCCAGAAAGCACGACACCATCAACGATTTGGGAGGTACAGAGTTATGAAAAAAATAAACAAAAAGTTTGCAATGTCTGTGATGTATTCTAGTGTGGTCCCAAATGACAAGAACAAAGAAACATTATATTGGGCAGCTTCTTGTACAGAGCATGAACTCCTGCACAAGTATGGAACATCTGCCGACGGCCTCAGCGCGGGTGCTGTAGAAAAATCAAGGGATGAATATGGAGAGAATATCCTCACCTATGGAAAGACAAATTCTGTTGCAAAATGTCTTCTTTCTGCTTTTATCAATCCCTTTACGGTTGTACTGCTGGTATTGGCGGTCATATCCGTTTTTACGGACATCGTCCTTGCAGAACCAGGCGATCAAAATTATGCTACAGTAGGAATTATAACAACCATGGTTATGCTTTCCGGAGTTCTGCGTTTTGTGCAAGAAACGCGCAGCGGCAATGTAGCAGATAAGTTGATTGGTATGATTCATACGAAAGCCTGTGTAAAACGTAAAGGGGTGAAGTCTGAGATTCCAATGGAAGAGATTGTAGTGGGGGACCTGGTATATTTATCCGCTGGAGATATGATACCGGCTGATCTGAGGATACTCAACGCAAAGGATCTGTTTGTCAGTCAGTCGGCGCATTACATTTTTCTACCGGCTCGCTT
>CABRZL010000202.1 GCA_902475435.1 uncultured Eubacteriales bacterium
ACCAGCCTGAGGGGGATTCCCCCTCAGACTCCCATCTTCGCTTCGCAGCGGTTTCAACAGATGGTTTTAGAATGAAGAAAGACAAGAAGGTGAACGGCGGACATGAGTGAATCCAAAAAAGAAACAGCATACTATCATCTTCCCGGATTATTTGAATTTTACGAGTTATACAGCCGTTTTCTACCGCTATTTCGCGCCCATCGGGAATACTTCTACGACTGGTGCGACATCGGCTCCATCTACGGCGCGCCGGCGGACTGCATTTGGGGCGGCGGCCGCGCGGGTTTTGGCGAGCAGGATGCGCGGGATGTTCTGGCGCTGATGAGAGAATACGGCATATCGGCGCGTCTGACCTTCAGCAATTCGCTACTCCGAGAGGAACATCTGGCGGACAAAACATGCAATGCGCTTTGCAGGTTATTTGCAGAGAGCGATGCGCCGGAAAACGGCGTCATTGTCCATTCGGATTTACTGCTTACGTATTTGAAGCGGCAATATCCGAAGCTCTACTTCGTTTCCTCGACGACCAAGGTTCTGACGACGTTTCAGCAGCTCAGGAAAGAAGTCGATCGGGAGGAATTCCGCTATGTCGTGCCGGATTTCAGGCTGAACAAGTCATTTGAACAGCTGAAATCCTTAAATGAACAGGAAAAAGCGAAGATAGAATTCTTATGCAACGAGTGCTGCTGGTTTGGCTGTGCGGACAGGAAGGCGTGCTACGAGGCGGTCAGCCTGAAAAACCTTGGAGAAAAAGCTCCTGAGCATTCCTGCACAGCTCCGGAAGCCGAAGGCGGCTACCGCTTTTCCAAGGCGATGAAGAACCCGGGATTCATCGGAATCGACGACATTCGAAAGATTTATCTGCCGATGGGCTTTTCGCATTTCAAGATTGAGGGGCGGGGGCTGGGCAGTGCTCTGGTTTTGGAATTCCTGCTTTATTACATGACCAAGCCGGAATACCAGCTGCATGTCAGGGAAGCTATCTATCTGGACAACATGCTGGATTTATTCTGACTGCGGGTTTAATGGTGTTGATATATCCCATTTTGATATATGTGATTGATTTTGCTTCTTTTCAGGGTTATAATGGGGTTGGATACACAGAAAGGAGCATAATCATGAAAAGACTTTTTTGCCTTCTGCTCGCTTTGAGCCTTGCCATTCCGACGTTTGCGCTTGCCGTTTCCTCGCAAAAGCTCAAGGAGCTTTATGCCTCCGTCGATACGCTGAGCGGGGACGAGCTGCTTGCGCTTCGGGATTACATCGATTCGAAAATCGAAACAGTCCCGCAGGAGAAGCAGACTGAAACCACCTATGTCCTGAATAAAAACACGATGAAGTTCCATCTTGAAAACTGCTCCAGCGTAAAATCCATCAAGGATAAGCATCGCTCGACCTACACGGGCTCGCGCGATGACCTGATCGCCAGGGGCTATGCGCCGTGCAAGAAATGCCATCCCTGATTTGCGGAAAAGCCGCCTGCGCTTTGAGCATGATTCCCAAAGTTCCCGATTGCCGCCGAATTGCCGCCCACGCCAAACGCGTGAATGAAAAAATGGTGAACAGCTTCTTTTTTTGGTATACTGAAAAAAGGAGCTGTTTGCATTGAAAGAACTTTTAGATTGGATGGAATACATTGAAGATATCCGACAGATGAGAAAAGTGCGCCATAAATTGAAGGATATTTTAGTCATCGTGTTATTTGCAGCATTGGCTAATGCGGATGACTGGGTGGAAATCGAGATGTTCGCGCGATTTCATCAGGAGTATTTGAGAAGATACATCAAACTGGAAAATGGGATTTCGTCGCATGATACGATTATGCGCGTTATGAGTACGGTTTCACCGGATGTGATGCAGCAGCTCTATCAAAAATGGCAGGAACTGTTGAATCGAAATGAAGAGAAGCCCTGAAGAAAATCATTTGCATTGATGGAAAAAACGACGTGCTCAAACAAAAGAAATGATGAGAAACCATTATATATAGTGTCTACTTCTGTTATAGCAGTCCAATTTTAAAACGATAGACAAGATAACGCCGAGCGTCCTTTATGAAATTCCCTATCGCATGAATTCCGGAATCAGGCTCTCAAAGAACAGAAAATATGCGGCTTGCATTGCTTCTGATTTTCATGAAGAAAAGAGAAAAGTCGAGCAAAGAGCCTATGTGTTCCAAACTCATGATGGACAAGCAAAACTGTCTCGATTGATGAATATGATCTGGAATGTCAGCTTTTTAAACGAGAAGGATGAGCTTTTGATATCCGGCGATGCTGCGGAAAGCATATCCTTCGCTTCTGACGTAGAATAGGATGTGATGATTTGAATCAATATTCGGAGTGCATGATGTGCAAAGAAGAAAATCATATCATATTTAAGGCGAAAGCGATAACACTTCTTGATGATGATGAAGCATTTGAGAGAACATCTATTCCTGAATGGTGGGAAAAGAGCATTTGCAGAAGAATATTGAGGAATCCCTATACGGCATATTATTGGTGTATGCATTGT
>CABRZL010000203.1 GCA_902475435.1 uncultured Eubacteriales bacterium
CCGGTGAGTTTGATTTTCAGCCCGGCCCTGCTTTTACGAATATTCTATTGGCCGACGAAATCAACCGTACCACCCCTCGCACCCAGTCCGCCCTTCTAGAATGTATGGAGGAAAAACAAGTTACTGTAGACGGCGAAACCAAGCAGCTTGGGGCTCCTTTTTTCGTAATCGCTACGCAAAACCCTGTGGAGTCCTCTGGTACTTTTTCATTGCCGGAGGCGCAATTGGATCGTTTCTTGCTGCGATTAACACTCGGCTATCCCTCGTCCAAGGGCAGCGTAGACATTTTGACTAATTACATCAACGGTTCGCCAAACATTGAATTAACGCCTGTTGCCACTGATACTGACATTATTGAAATTCAGGAAGCCATCACCCATGTGCTGGTCAGCGAGCCAATTCAAACGTATATTGTAGCACTTGTAGAAGCCACCAGAAAACATGATGACATAGAATTGGGTATCTCAACCCGCGGAATGCTCGCATTGTTGCGAGCCTGCCAAGCTTATGCCGCCATCCAGGGCCGGGATTATGTGCTTCCGGACGACGTCAAATCCTTAGCCGGGCCAGTTTTTGCGCATCGCCTGATTCTTAAAGTAAAATATAACTCCTCTAATAAGGCAACAGAGCTAGTACAGAAGTTACTTAACACAATTCCAGTTCCCACAGAATCCACCACAGAAAGACTGTAGGAGGCTGGTACCATGACTGCTGCCGTATGGCTGATTATCATAGTAGGGGCTTTTGCAATTTTACAATCCAAATATTATACCAAATTCAGCTTCAAAAAACTCCATTATGAACGCAAAATCAGTAAATCCGCTGTTTTTGAGGGTGAATCAATTGATCTTGTGGAGATCATCTCCAACAACAAATTTACTCCCTTACCCTGGCTTCGGGTAGAATCCAAGCTTTCTCCCTGGCTACGGTTTCGTTCCCAAGAAAACCTGGAAATTTTGGATGATCGATTCCATCGCAGCGTGTTTTTTCTGCGGCCATACAGCCGCATTACGCGCCGCTACCATGTAAAATGTGTACGTCGCGGTTATTACGATTTATCCATTACCACATTAACTGTAGGCGATTTGTTTGGCCTTAGCTCCGTCAGCAAAGAAGCGCGTTCTAACACCAAGCTTTTTGTCTATCCCAGTATCTTGGGTCAAGATGAATTACCTGACGAAGCGCTGCGCTGGCAGGGAGATGTCAGCGTCAAACGTTGGATTTTTCCCGACCCAATCCTCATAAACGGTATCCGGGGATATCAACTGGGCGACAGCCGCAAAGATATCCACTGGAAAGCCTCCGCCCGCACCGGAACGCTTCAGGTCAAGACGCATGATTACACGGTATTTCCCCGCCTGATGCTTGTATTCAACATTGAACCCGAGGATAATTTTTGGGGACAGCTTTCTGCCCAGCAGATGGAAGAAATGGAATATGGAATCCGTGTGATAGCAACTCTTTGCAACTGGGCAATCACAAACAATATGGAAATCGGGCTTTTCTCCAACGCTTCCATTTCTTTTGCACCTGAAGTATCCATTTCGATTGCCCCTGCATGCAACGCCAGTCAGATAAATCGGATTTTGGAAACTTTGGCCGGGATGGAACTGAAAGAAAAAGAATCTATCTATCGAACCATGGAACATCTTGTGGAAAACGACACGACAGAAACTGATATTTTGGTATTTTCAACTTTCTGGAACGACTCGTTAGAATCCCGTGCGAATGAATTGCGCCGCAAAGGAAATTCTGTTTCGCATATTCCTCTCAGGAAGGAGGCCGTTGACTTTGAAACCGACGCTGCAACGGATGCTATTTGAAATCGTTAATTTTCTGATGGCTTTATTGTTTATCATTCCTGTAGGTGTACTGATTGAGCAGATGTGCGGATATCCCCTTTACCGGTGCTGTTTGATTCCATGTATTTCCAGTATAGGATTCATTGTTGGAAGATTTTCTTTAAAAAGCAGTGCTACAAACGCCATAATATTATGCATTGCAGCATTTTTAATTTCTACGGTACTGACTTTGGCCCTAAGTTGGAACATGGGTCTGGCCACAATATTGTTGACAATATGTACTGCATTTTTTTCTATATTCTTTTTCTTCTCTGCCCGAAAGGCAGCCTACACAATTTATGCTCCGATGGCTATAGGCGGTATTATCCTGCATTTGGGCATTCTGCTCTGTTGTGCAGGGTTTCACTGGGACGCCAAAGTCAACCGTTTCACAAGCATCATATCAATTTGCTTCTTCCTTCTAACACTATTTTCCTTTAGCGCGAAAGGATTGCGCCGGAGCATGTATCGAGGCAGCGGAGATAAGCGAGTAATCTATCCTGCTGGTATGCAGATGGGAAACTTCTTGCTTGTGACGGGTTTTATTCTAGCCGCTGTTTTTATCTCCAATATCTATCCTATTTTTCATCTATTTTCCCAGGGATTTACAGTCTTTCTCAATTGGCTGATTTCAGCGCTTGCATTTCTATCAAGTCTTTTTGA
>CABRZL010000204.1 GCA_902475435.1 uncultured Eubacteriales bacterium
AAATGACATACGGAAAAATAGCCTTCAAAATTTCTGTTGTCTGCCGTACCACAAATAGATCCACTTGAACAGCCAGTGTATAATTTTTCCCGCTTACCAAAGTAAATGGATAAAAATTTGTTGACGTTTCACCAGATGGGACGGCATCAATATACGGCACATTTTCATCATAAGTAATGGCAGTATCCCTATCAACGGTTTCAGTTTCCGTCGTTGTACCAGAGGGAAAGACGATATTACCATTTTCATCCTCTATCCAAAATGTAGCGTTCGCGCTCTTTGAAAAGTCAGATAAAGCATCTTCACAATCAGAAATATCGCTATAACTTTCCAGGTGGTCTACAAGTTGAATAGCGGCATTTTCTGTATTTTGATTTATCATGTTTGAGTATGTCCTGGGCAGTAGCTTAGAAACACAAAGGTATGTCCCACTACAAGCCACCCCTAAAAGCAAAAAAGTAATAAGAAATATCTTGACAGATAACTTCTTTTTAATTTTCTTTATCAATTCTATATCCCACCCCTCTAATCGTTTCTATATAGTCAGCATCCAGCTTTTTTCTGATATTCTTAATGTGGCTGTCTACAATTCGATCCTCTACAAATGTTTCACTGTCCCACAGACGATCAAGCAGCATTTGTCTGGTAAAAACTTTTCCCTGGTTTTCGAGCATGAGCCGGAGTAAAGAAAATTCCTTTTGCGTTAATACAATTTCTTTTCCTTTGTGATATAAATGGAACCCATCAATATCCATACACAAATCTTTATAGACAATCGACGTTTGTTTCTGTATGTCGGATGACCCGCGGCGAAAAATGGCTGCGATTTTGTAGAGCAGAATTTTGGGAGAGAAAGGCTTGGGAATATAGTCATCAATCTGCTGTTCAAACCCTTTTATCTGATTTTCTTCATCTGACAGAGCAGTAAGCATAATGATAGGGACTTGCGATCTTTGACGAATGACTTCACACACCCCATAGCCATCAATTTTAGGGAGCATAATATCCAGCAATACAAGGTTAATCGTATCGTCAAACTTTGCTATTCCGGTTACGCCATCTTCGGCAATCAACACTTCATAACCAGCATCTGTAAGATAATTTTTTAGCATATCTTGAATTTCGATGTCATCTTCAACAACTAATATCCTTTGCATAAATCCGCCTCCTCGCTTGAGTATATCACTATTTGATGGATTTTTTATGGAGAGATAAAATATCTGTTTTAGTCACTAATCCTTTGCTCTGTTTTCAATCTTCCGTCTACGGGTTTTTCTGCTCCTTTGGGTATCAACCAAATGCGACTGAACTTCACTGCGCCGGGTATACGGCCACCCTCGCAAAGTTTCTGCACCCGCCTTTCGGAAATGCTCCATTTTGTTGCCGCTTCAGCGCAAGATATATAGTCCATGTTCGCACCTGTCCCTTCTACTCAAAACCTTTTGTGATATATTATATACGGTCAAACGAATAATATCAACAGCAAAACATGAATTATATTAGCTATATAGGGGAACTGTATAGACATATCCAGAAAGAAAGGTGAACAGTAAAATGTAATTGGGTGAATAAATATGGCAAAAAGGCCGGTAGAGAAAATCGACTTCCGCCCCTATGGAGCGGCAATCAAATCAGCGAGGAAGGGGCACAAGGAGTCTCGCAACAAGGTCGGAGACGAGATGTACCTGTCCCCACGCTATCTTGCAAATATTGAGAACAAGGGGCAGCATCCGAGCGTCCAAATCTTTTTGGAGCTCATGTCCCGTTATCATATTTCCGTGGACCAAATCCTTTTTGGGAATACAGAGGGCGGAAAATCCACCGCATACCGTCAGCTTGACGCCTTGGTGAATGAGCTGACCGACAAGGAGATACAAATTCTCATCGCCACCGCGCAGGCCATTTTGGACGCAAGGGCGGACGGTGAGGAATAGTGTTCCCGGTACAACTGTATAGAAACTAACAGACGCTGTAAACGAATGTGTTTACGGCGTTTTTTCTTTCCAAGAGGTAGCCAAATCTTCCGTTTTCGTATTACTAAGGTACGAGAGGAGTAACGATAGCAAGCACAGCAAGTGTAGCCACACTTGCGAATTTTCGGTTTAGGGAACCCCTTGCCCCTAAACGCAAAAATTGCTTGCTGGGATAGTCCCAGACCCTTATGAGGAAACGGAGGCACATACTATGGCAAATCGCAAACGGCCCATCGTCCTGCGCTGCCCGGTGACAGCAGAGGAACGGGCCCTGATAGAACAAAAGATGGCCCAGCTCCACACAAAGCGAATCGGTGCCTATCTCCGCAAAATGGCGATTGATGGGTACATCATCCAGGTGGACACCACCGACATCAAGGAGATGACCCGCGCCCTTTCCGCCATCGGCCGGAACATCAACCAGATCGCCAAGCGGTTGAACGCCGGCGGTCCGGCCTACCAGGCCGACATGGAGGAGATCCGGGAGAGGATGGACCAGATATGGCAGT
>CABRZL010000205.1 GCA_902475435.1 uncultured Eubacteriales bacterium
GTAGTTCCTTGTTTGTTACTGCCACGATAATAGGGGATTGTCGGCCCATGCCAGTCGGCGCATATGACCCAGCCTCCAGTATCTGCTCTAGGATTTCCTCTGGAATCATATCCGGACGGTACCTCCGGATACTTCTTCTGGATAACATTTCGGAAATGACCTGATTCACAAAAGCTCCTCCTTTTCGATTATTTCGCTTCAGCCAGCAATTGCCGTTTTACATCCCATAAGGCTTTGGATAAATCCACATAATAATTATGCGGATTTTCAAAACGCTTTACCTCATCCCAGAGCGTTTCAACCTGTTGTACACAGTATTTTTGTATCTCTGTCAACGCCGGAAGCTCATAGACTAATTTCCCGTTTTGAAAAACAGGTACTTGAAGTTCACGAACGGTAAAGTTGGTCAATGTTTTAGTTTTCCACGTTGCATTTTGGTCAAAAATAGTATGCGGCAAATTCTCTGCAACATTCTCATGATACAAACATATCTCATCGGCAAGGGCTTTTCCGCTTTCATTATCATAAAACCGCAATACCTTTTTAAAATGAGGATTGGTAATTTTAGAAGTATTTTCACTGATTTTAATTTTAGGAATGATATTCCCGTGCCCGTCTTCCACTGCAGCCAGCTTATACACACCTCCAAATACCGGATCGCTCTTGGAAGTAATCAGCCGCTCCCCTACACCAAATGTATCAATTTTCGCCCCCTGCATTACAAGATCCCGGATGAGATGTTCATCCAATGCGTTGGAAGCCGTAATCTTACAGGTGGTAAGTCCAGCTTCATCCAACATTTTTCTAGCGCGTTTCGAAAGATAGGAAATATCGCCAGAATCCAAGCGGATTGCAAAATTTGTAATCCCCTGCGGGACAAGTACCTCCTGAAAAGCGCGTATAGCATTGGGAATGCCGCTTTTCAGCGTATTATAAGTATCCACCAATAGCGTTGCATGATTGGGATACAGTTCACAATATGCCTTAAAAGCCTCGTACTCTGAGTCGAACATTTGTACCCATGCATGTGCCATTGTGCCTCCGGCCGGAACTCCGTAAAGTTCATCAGTCAACGTACATGCAGTTCCGGCACAACCTCCTATGTACGCTGCACGCGCACCAAGGACTGCGCCGTCTGCACCCTGTGCCCGACGAGACCCAAATTCCAACACGGCTCTGCCCTGTGCCGCTCGGACAATACGGTTCGCCTTTGTTGCAATCATACTCTGATGATTGAGCGCCAAAAGCACATAGGTTTCGATCAGCTGCGCCTCTATTGCAGGAGCGCGTACCGTCAAAATCGGCTCCTGCGGAAAAACAGGCGTTCCTTCCGGCACTGCATAAATATCTCCTGAAAATCGGAACTCTCGCAGGTAATTTAAAAAAGATTCGTCAAATATATGTTTTCCGCGCAAAAATGCAATATCCTCATCATCAAAATGCAGATTTTCAATATAGCTGACAATTTGTTCCAGACCTGCTGCTATAGCATATCCCCCGCCATCCGGAACTGTCCGGAAGAACACATCAAAATAAGCTATTTTATTCTGAAAGCCTTTTTTGAAATATCCATTTCCCATGGTCAGCTCATAAAAATCGCACAGCATAGAGAGATTTCTTTTATTCACCGGATACTTCCTCCTTTGTTCTAATAATCTCAATTTGTAAGCTTTCCATTACATCCAAAGCCTTTTGATTCAATTCAGCATCATTTGACGCCACGCAGGATTCATCTACAATGATATCCGTTTCCGGTTGCGCTGTCTTGGCTAAAATCGCATTAGAGATCACGCATATATTCGTTACGACACCCACAAGCTCAATGCTTTCATAACGATGCTGCTTCAAAAAATCGTACAGTGCATCAGATCCAAACGTATATTTAATGAAACACCAATCTTCCTGATCACAATTCTCCGCAACAGCTCCATACAACTTATGTCCCTGCGTTCCCCCAATACAATGCGGCACGGGCAAATGTCTCCCTTCCCGCGAAAGAAGATACTGCGGCGTATGCGTATCAAACGTAAACATTACGTCATCCCCATTGTTCCGATATGTTTGAATTTTATCCACAATATTGCGCTCTAATGCAATGGCCTCTGGAAAGCCCAGAGCTCCTGATACAAAATCATTTTGATAATCTACCACAATTAAACATTTCTTCATGGTTCATAATTTCCTTTCTTTCTTTTACTCCATTATATCACAAAAGGCAGCCGGTACAAACTTTCTCAAAAATTTTTAAAATTATTTTCCCGATACTTTCCCCGCTATTTTACAACAAAGAGCTCCGAAAATCGAAGCTCTCTGTAATATGCACTTTATCTGTTTGAATACGTAATAGGATGATGAGAATATGCATTATAACCAGAATCACACGGAAGCACTTTAAAAATATTTATAGCTTTTCACCCGGTTCTTCTATTTTGCCAG
>CABRZL010000206.1 GCA_902475435.1 uncultured Eubacteriales bacterium
TCCGCCTCTATGGATGCAACCTCAGATGCTGTGGCAGAAATCACTGCAGTATCGCCACTGTAAACATAGGTATAATTCTCCATTGGCAAGCCTGTAGTACCCACATTCATAAAGTCATTGCTAATGATGCCATCTTGATACCATGCTAACGCTATTTCCAGATATTCTCGGTATTCCGGCTGGACATAGGTATACCGCACTTCTCCATCCACTTGATACAGGCCGTCCACGCAATCGCCTCCGCCAATGCCAAGACTTGGACTAAGCAGATTTTCATAATTGGAGTAATTCAGCATGATAGAGTATCCGGCTCCATAAGTATCTTTGCAGGCACGAAGAAACAAATCCAGATCTTCCAAAGTTTTGGGGGCCTCAAGGCCTAGATTATCAAGCCAATCTTGTCGAATGACGGTACCGCCCATGACGGGAAAGTACTGGTCTTTGATGCTGTAGATAGCAATCATAGTGCCTTCATCGTCGATAGTAGCCTTATAATTATCCGGATCAGCGATGAGCATGGTGTAGTAGTCTGGAGCGAACTCCTCAATCAAGCCGCTGATATCGATGGCAATCCCATCCGCCTGTGCTTCTTCATAGTTTCCTGAATAATACTCCAATGTTCCGCCAATGATATCGCAGTAGTCCCCGGATGCAACCATTAGATTGAATTTCTCCTCTGCAGTCATGAGGTTTTCGGAGGTGAAGTTGACCGTCACACCAGTCAGTTCCTGGGCTGTGGCCAGCACAGGGAAATCGCCAAAGGCTTGAACAGACTCATGAGGCGACTTAAAGGGCATCCAGTAGCTCAGTTCCAGGTCGTCACCCTCCAGAGGATAGGACACAGCGTACTTCTCTGACGATGATTCCGTGCTGCTTCCTATTTCCGATGAGATATCCAGCACTTCGTCTGTTTCATCCGTGGATTCAGCCGTTTGAACTGTTGTTTCAAGTTGTATGGACGGCTCACTTGTGTTTGCGTTTTGCGCTCCGTCTGAACTTTCAGCGTTGCATCCGGATGCTGTAGCCAGCAGACTGGCGGTTAAAAACAGGGAATACAATTTTCGCTTCATACAAAAACCTCCTTCTATCATATCAGGGAAGAGCTCATTCCTACTGATATTATAAAAGGAGATTTTTCGTTCGTCCAATTCGTAAAAGTTCAGTTGTCCAGTCCACTTTGGAATGGTGGTGTAATGCGTTCTATCTGATAGGGCGGGAAGGTACGGTTGACCATGGATTGGGTATTTTCAAAAAAGGTCAAAAAATAATCATACATCAGTCTTGCGCTTTTCGACATCGTTCGGTTTTTCATTCTGCTGATTCCAATGATCCGGTAGCAGTGGGGTACACGAATGCGTAAAAATTTCACACTGACCTTTCCCAGTCCCTCTACTTCGGGCGGGATTGCAATTGTGTTCAAAGAAGATAAACTGGATACAAAAGCAATCCCATAGCCGAATTGTACGAGTTTTCTGGTCATCTCATTCTCTGTAACCTCAAATGCCACGTTGGGCGTAAATCCGGCCTGGCTACAAAAAAACTCCAGTTCCTGGCGATTTTCAGAACTGTTCTGGGGCATCACAAAGGGTTCCTGCTTAAAATCACTTAGATCCACAAACTGCCCGGTTTTATATGGCATGCTTTCTGGTACCATCAGCAAATACTCATCCCGCATTAATGGTACCCATTCGATGAGTTTGTCTTCCATGGGGGCAGTGTTTACTACAAAATCTAGTTGTCCCATGGACAACATCTCACCTGCGGAAATGCTGTCGCTGGTGGGAAGCCGAACTTGGATGTCTGGGTGTTCTCGATGAAACCCTTCGAGGACGCGCACAAATATTTCCGGCAATGTTACCACCAGATTGACCGTATTGTGGCCAGTGTCCGTGAGTTCTTGCATCCTCTGACAGCTCCGGTCATAGGCTTCCAATACACCTCTGGAGAACTGTAAAAACTCTTTCCCACACTCTGTGAGCACAGCGCCTTTTTTTGTGCGCAGCAGCAGGGGAAAACCGAGTTCTGTTTCCATGGAAAAGATCGATTTGCTGAGAGCCGATTGTGTCAGATGCAGCTCCGCAGAGGCGCGGGTAAAATTTCCGGTGGTAGCTAACACACAAAAATATTGCAACTGCTGAATGTCCATATACAATTCTCCTCTAACGCCATATCAGATCATCATTTTATTGCATAATACCATAGTTTCGGGGATCTGTCACGAACAAACCATATTTTACAAATGGAAAAGTGTGAGCTACATAAATTTCACAATCTTCCGCGATCCCAGTATGCAAGCGGGAAGAATATGCGACGAACATTGTTCAGCACCGAAACTGCAAAACAATGGTTTTTAGGATTATAATGATTCGTTTACAAATTCAATATTGACATCGCCGTTATTGCTGGATACATTTAACACTTTTTCTCCAC
>CABRZL010000207.1 GCA_902475435.1 uncultured Eubacteriales bacterium
GATGATATTGAACAGTTCCCTGAGAGACGGCAAGGCTGCTCCGCTGGTTATTCCACGAATGTATGAGCCACTCTTATCCAAATCCAAGGCTTATCTTTTGATAAAGGAGTGAAATTAATAAGAATGATTATTATTATCCTATCAATCATATTACTACTACTTCTACTTACTTTTTTCCTCTATATTCAAAAGAAAAAAGTGATGTCGCACTATTTTATGTGATATCATCACCGAAATGTTATTTTAAATTGGCTATACTATAATCAAGCAAAGGAAAGGAGCTGGCAATATGGAAGTTATCAATATTAATAGAAATCAATTTGAAGAAATGGTGCATAGCGGAAAGACTGTTCTGGTGGAGTTTTCAGCCCCTTGGTGCGTATATTGCCGCCGTCTGGCTCCATCATTGGAAAGCGTTGCTGAGGAATATAAGGATACACTGGTATTCACTGCTGTCAACATTGATGATGAACCGGAATTGGCTGAGACCGAGGCTATTGAAGTTGTCCCTACTCTGCTGATCTATCATAGCGGACAGACTCTTGGCTCTATCGTCGCTCCAGAATCCAGAGCGCAGCTGGTGGCTTTTATTGAGGAAACCTTACAGCACCGGACTCAGGAAGTAAATAATGCGCAGCATATCTATGACATGATCGTTGTAGGTGGCGGTCCCGGCGGGTATACCGCAGCCCTTTATGCTGCAAGAGCAGGAATGGACACCGTGGTTTTAGAAAAGCTGTCTGCCGGTGGGCAGATGGCTCTGACCGAGCAAATCGACAACTATCCCGGCTTCGAGGATGGCATCGACGGTTTCTCCCTGGGAGAAAAAATGAAGCGAGGAACGGAGCGGTTTGGTGTGGAAACCAAGCTGACTGAGGTGCTGTCTCTGGAACTGTCGGGTTCTGTAAAGAAAGCTGTGACCAGCGAAGGCGCTATGTACGCAAAATCCATCGTATTGGCTACAGGAGCCGGTCCCAGAGAGCTGGGTGTTGATGGGGAACAGGCGTTAATCGGTAAAGGTGTCCATTACTGTGCAGCCTGTGACGGAATGTTCTATCGGAACAAAACGGTTGTCATCGCAGGAGGTGGCAATACCGCTGCGGCGGATGCGCTGATTCTCTCCCGTATCTGCAAAAAGGTCATCGTCGTTCACCGCAGAGGCACCCTAAAAGCAACAAAGATCTACCATGAACCTTTGATGAAAACAGAAAATGTAGAATTTCTCTGGGACAGTAAGATTATAGCTCTGCTCCATAACGAAAAGCTGACCGGTATCCAGATTAGGAACGTGAAAACTGGAGAAGAAAGTACCCTTGCTTGCGATGGTGTATTTGTAAGCGTGGGAAGAAAGCCTTCCACCGAATTGATGAAAGATCAGATTGAGATTGATCTGGCTGGATACATTATTGCAGATGAGAGTACCCGCACCAACATCCCCGGTGTGTTCGCCGTTGGGGATGTCCGCACAAAGGCATTACGGCAGGTCGTAACTGCTGTAGCCGATGGGGCAACTGCTGTTCACTATGCAGAGGAATATTTAGCAGGAGGAATGTGAGATGAAAGAAAAAATTAAAAAATGGCTGAAGCCAGTTCTTTTTACCGCAGGCGGCGCATTAGTTGGCCTTGCATATTACTACTTTGTGAGATGCCCCACTGGAGCTTGTCCGCTGACTTCTAACCCGTTCATCACGATGGCCTATATGGGCTTTATCGGCTGGCTGTTGTCCGGTATTTTCGGAAAGGGGTGCAGCGGTTCATGCAATACGCAGTAGCTTGGGATAAACAGTTCTTTTCTGGCGCTCCCGATACGGCTTCGGTGTAATAATGGACAGCCCGTGTTCCAGGCAAACCATATCACTGAGTCTTTGCACCGCCAGACCGGAAAGAAAGAAGTTTTTGAATTTCCGTGTGGCATCCAGCGAGGTCGAATTATAAATGATATGGTTGTGAATATGGGATTTGTCGATGTGGGTCGCAACGATGAAAGCGTGTTTGCCCTTTGTCCATCGCATCGCTGTTTCATAGCCGACTTGGTTCGCTTCTTCCGGGGTGATTTCTCCCGGCTTAAAGGACTGACGGATCTGGTATGCGATGATATTGTTCTTCTGCTGTCTGCCGGTAATATGCTGATACTGCCGTTTGGAAAGCAGAAATTCCTCGTCTGCGGTCTTTGGATCACACTCATAAGAACTGATAAATTCGCCATCATTGGTTTTTGCGGCATTTTGTGAGTAATCGGTTCTGTCTGCCAAACATTGAGCGACCGTCTTTCCCTTGTTCACATGGAGCGCAATCAATCTTGTTGCTGCCATTCCCATCACTTCCTTCCCAAAAAGAAAAAGCCACCGGTCGGTGACTTTTGTCTAAATTCTCTGAGGGAACACCTTCCCTGTTTTATTTTAGTATCGTTTTGGATTTTCT
>CABRZL010000208.1 GCA_902475435.1 uncultured Eubacteriales bacterium
CCTATGATGAAAACAAAGGTAACTCGGAAAAACATGGCAGAAAATGTACGGCAGGCATTTGATTATTTTGCTGGTCGTAAAACGCAGACGGCAACCTTGATGCTCCAGAGCTTTGGCGTTCTGGATGGCGATAAGATTCGACCGGAAGGTTCCAAGTATGCAGCTTACTACATTGACCAGCTGAAACAGCTGCCGCCGCAGGGCGTTATCAATTATTCGGATATCTTTGATGTTAAATACGATGATCAGTACGAAGATAAGCATTTCAAGATCAACTATCTTTTTACACCGATCATCTTCCTGTCCATGGTATATGCGGGCTATGCAACGATGACTCTGCGCAATGGCACTGTTCTGAGTGCATCGAATCTGGATACTGTACCTCGCATTGGTGTTCTGGACTTGTATGAGTTCAAATATCTGGCACGGCCTGCACAGATGGCAATGGCAGAACTGAAAAAGCTCTTTGATGTGCTGGAAATCAATCCGGCTCTGCTGGACAACCCGAATGATCGTGATGAGGGTGTGAAGCAGTTATTGAAAAAAGCGCAGGAAACGAGCAACTCTGCTGTTCTTGCGAACCAGAAGCTGAACAATGGATTTGAGCTTTGGAATGAACCGCTTGTGGATGCGCAGCATTTGATTGCTATGCAGAAAGCCTGTGCAGCAGTTAAGGATGAATTCAGCAATTATTCTGCTCGGTTCAATACTCCGGCGAAGCTGAATAATTTCACGCTGACCTTTGATGAGATTGACAAGCTGGCAGAGCAGATCGCACTGATCAAGGCGATTGCGGAATACGTGACTTTCAAAACGGATTGCGCAAATAATGTTTCCTATCTGAGCAACATTGAGTTTATCGACCTTGGCGCAAACTTCAAACAAAAACTGGAAGCTGCAAAAGACGAATTCCGTTCTGCACGCGATAGCATTCTGACCGGTACATCCGGAGATGCAGCCGCGCAGAAGGTAAATGCTGCTCTTGAAAAGGTAAAAGAAGAGTATATCGGCATTTATTTTGAAGAACATAAGAAAAAACGCTTGGACATTGACGATGCAAAACGACGCGGTAAATTACAGGAGAGTTCCGTACTGGCAAATCTGCGCAAGCTGCGCGGTGTTGAAATCCTTTCGGCAGCCAAACTGACAAAGATCGAGCAGGACATGGCTAATTTGAAAGTCTGCTATGAGCTGACACCGACTGAACTGAAAACAACTCATATCTGCCCGCATTGCCATTATAACCTTGGTGATCAAGTGCCGAATGTAGCGGGCCAGCTGGATAATCTGGATATTCGGATTGATGATCTGGTGACGGAGTGGACGCAGACTCTGTTGAATACGATTTCTGACCCGATTGTGGCAAGCCAAAAAGAGTACCTGAGTGCAGAACAGCAGAAAGCCATTGATGATTTTATTGCATCCGGTACTTTGCCGAAGCGTGTTGACGATTTCTTCATCAAGGCGATTCAGGCATTGCTGAAGGGCTTTGAACCTGTGGTAGTGGATGCAAAAGATTTGATGGATAAGCTGATGAAGCTGCCGCCGATGGATGAAGTTAGCTTTAAGCAGAAGCTGAATGAGCTGATTGCTGGCTATACCAAGGGCAAAGACGAAGGTAAACTCCGTATTATTGTTAAGTAAGATAAAATTGTGAGAAAGCGAGGCGAAGCGTGTGCTGATGAATACACCGGAGTATCTCTCCATCATCGAAAATATCGGTGATTATTCAACATTTAAATCTGTGGCATCATCGAAAATATCAAAAGTGAGATCAAGGCAGCACAGTATCGCGCAGCAGTTCATGCGAACGCGGACATGCTACTTCTCTACCATGACATTGGTTGTGTGATCAATGAGCATAAGGCATGGGGCAATAAATTTATAGATAACCTGGCCACGGATATTCGGATCGCTTTTCCAGAAAGCAAGGGATATTCCGTTCGCAATCTAAAGTACATGGCAAAATTCGCTGAGACTTATCCGGATCGTGAATTTGTGCAGACGGTGTCTGCACAAATTCCGTGGTCACACAACATTGCGATTCTGGAAAAGGTTAAAGATCCGGAGCAGCGTGTATGGTACATTCAAAAGACCGCAGAAAATGGGTGGTCACATAACGTTCTTGTCCATCAGATTGAATGCGGCTTATATCAGCGGCAGGTTTTAGCGGATAAGGTTACAAATTTTGAGAGTCGGTTGCCATCTCCACAGAGCGAGCTTGCAGTGCAGACTATGAAAGACCCATATGTCTTTGATTTTATTCCGTTTCGGGAAGATATGCTGGAACGAGACATTGAGCAGGCGTTAGTGCGGGATGTGACCAAGCTGCTCCTGGAACTTGGAACAGGATTTGCGTTCTTGGGAAATCAGTACCACCTGAATGTTGGTGGTGATGAT
>CABRZL010000209.1 GCA_902475435.1 uncultured Eubacteriales bacterium
CATAAAGACAGCGTTCAATCTCCTTTTTCCGCTTTTCCTTTTCCTTCGGAGAGAGTACCAGCGTAAGACTTTCCAGCACAATGCTTTTCCCCTGAAAATGGACGATTTTGGTTTCACTCTGATAAGTAACGGATTATACCATTGAAGCCTCCTTTGCGTAGTTGGTTGACTGCCAGTATTTCCCGCATTGTCCCTGTGGAGAAGAACGAAAGGACAGCCCCCGGCAAAGAGTGCTGCCCTTTCGTTCTTCTCCACAGGGACAATTTTCGTAGTAGTGCACCGCCTCCTCAACAGCACAGAAGTCAAAGACTTCATAAAGCTCAACGAGCACCTGATGAATGTCCTTTGCATGAAACCCACAGTTTTCCATGGCTTTGATAACATAGCCACGGCAAGCGTCGTTGCTCCATTCCTCGTTCATGGTCAAGACCTTCTTTCTTATAAAGCTAGAGGCGTTGGTCCTGTATGTTCGGCCTGTCGCAAGACAACAATGATTTCAGCCAGCCCCCCCCGCTGGATTGTGCGGCAAATCGGAGCGAATAAGTTGCCAGCTTATTCCTTGCGACCCGTTGCAGATCGTGACCGTGGAGATGTCTTGTCCCCACCAGCAGCATGAGTAGTTGTCGCTCGTTTTCCTTATGGAAAAGTCTTGACGTACCGGTTGCTTGGCTCCCTGCTAGGCACTCCGAGTTACCCGCTATTCAGTTGTGTGAGGAAGGTTCATCCTCTCATTAACCATGTCAATTAGAACGGGAAAAAGAATAGGCTCACAGAACTTTTTCCAAATATTTTTTCATATTCTGCAAGCCACGCTGGATGGCGGCGTTGATTGCCCTTTCCGTCACACCGTCGGCGGCAGCAATCGCTTTAACCGAGTGGTTCAGCAGATAGTGCTCAAACACCCGCTTGCCCTGTGCGTCAGGCAGACTATTCAGCGCATGGCAGATATGCTCGAAGCGTTCCATGCGCTCGATCAGTTCTTGCGGAGAAGGGTTGGAGAAGCAAGCAGAATATTCAATGCCGTCCTCGGCATCCAGCGAATAATGCGCCTTATTGCGATAGATACGACAGCGGCTGACCTTAATATACCTCTGACCCGCCAGCAGTTCTTCCGCAACTTCTTCCGTGACTTCGACCATAACATCTTCCATATACCACGGGTAAAATTCCCGCAAATTGATTTCTTTCATTGTGTACCTCCGTTTCGGTGTTGGGTGTTGACGAGTAGCCGAAACAGAGGCGGCGGTGAGCGGCACCGGGGCTTGACTTCGGGCCAAGTTGGCCGGAGGGGGAGCTACGCTTTTTTATCTGGTGAAGATCATGGGCGTTGCAAAAAAGCAAAAAGGACACGGCGATACCTCCCTCGGACACCGCCGTATCCTTAAAAAAGGGCGACTTTACCACACCCCCCGTAAATCCAATTTTTCAAAAGGAAAAGAGCCGATAAACCGTTTGCCTATTGGCTACGGTTTATCGGCTCTGCGTCTGTGCGTCTGGCTCTTTTACAATCGTAATATTCAAATTTTGTGCGGTAATAAGTGTTTCTTGCTTACACTTAGGACAATACAGCAGAAAATTTATGAGTATTGTATCTCCTCTGATTTTTAAGCGTGTTTTATTACGGCATACAGGACATAATACCCATTGAATTTCTGGCAAGCGTTTGCCCTCCAATCTACTTTTTCTTGTTCTTCTTCCAAACTTTATATAAAACGTTCAAGATAGGAAGTAAAACGCATATTACAACAAACCATTCTGGAAAATGTGGCATATTACACCTCCTCGTTCTATGCTAAATGAAATACTCCTACTACAATGCAAACTACTGTAACAAATAAGGATACAACTATTCTCGCTAATGAATAGCTATATAATCTTTCAGGATGTTGCAAATCATAGCGAACAGTCACAGAGTTACCCACTTGAGCTGTCAAGGGGACTTGTATGCGATTTCCTGAAACATAGGTTTTCCCATCCACCCGATAGGTGACTTTTGCCCACTTTGAATTGCGAGTCTTTGCTGTTTCGGGATTTGGCGAAGTAATTGAGTTGATGGTTCCTGTTGTTTTCCCAGTCATATTTCTTTTTGCCCAAAAGGCAAGTGCGTTGTAAAGAGCAAAAAGAAAAGAAACTGACGCAATTAAATATAAAAAGATCGTGTCGTTTTTCATTTTCGTTCACCTCCAATCAACAAAGGCGCTATGATAAGTCAGCCTTACAGTACACCTTAACCGATATTCCAGCAGACACAGCCAATACAATAACTCCAATCAAAATAGCTCCGGCAGACAAGATGCTTGGCGATAGAGCAATTAAGGGATACCAATTTGCGCCACCCTGCATTTTCAGTAATTGCGGCACAATAAAAGGAGAAGCCATAATAATGA
>CABRZL010000210.1 GCA_902475435.1 uncultured Eubacteriales bacterium
ACAGGGAATACTTCTTCCCCGGCGGCAGGGGAGGCATATGCTCACCAGGCGCGGTTTCTTCAAACTTCCGCAGCATATGGATTTCAGCCGGGTTGAAGCGGGACGGCAGAGTTAAGCCAAGAGCCTATGATTTTCGGCATCATTTCGCCTGTGCAAACATAATGCGCTGGTCTGAAGAAGGCAGGGATGTCCATGCGATGCTCCCGTATCTCATGAGGTATATGGGGCATGCCTCGCTGGAGAGCACCTATTATTACATCCACCTCATACCGGATTATTTCCCGCAGTATTCTGCCCTGACGGCATCTGCTGAAGATCTGATACCGGAGGTGGAAGACTATGAAGTATAGCAGGAAGAAGGATAAGGACTTCTGGCTGCTTGCCCGCTCATACCTTCACGACTATATGCCGGCTGTCCGGAACCTGTCGGATAAATCTGTAGATGCTTATAAGCAATCGCTGAAGACATACCTGACATTTCTGGAAGAAGCAAAGTCACTGACAGAAGACAGGGTCACATTTGACGCTTTTACAAGAGACAATATAAAGGAGTATGTCACCTGGCTGAAGGGAAAAGGATTTTCAGCAAAGACGATAAACCTGAAGCTGACTGCCATACGCTCTTTCCTTAAATATTGCTCCGGGGAGGACTTCGAACTCAGGGGTGTATATACCGGTGCCTGCCCAGTGAAAAAGATCAAGGAGGAGAAAAAGCCTATAGAATACCTTTCTCCAGAAGCTACATCCGCAATCCTGGCAGCCTACGGTTCAACGACTGCCAAACACCGGCGGAACCGCATGATGCTCATCCTGCTGTATGATAGTGGGGCAAGAGTTCAGGAGATCTCCGATCTCACTGTATCTTCTCTCCATACGGACGCAAAGAACCCCTACATCACACTTGCGGGCAAGGGACGCAAGAGCTGTAACGTGCCGCTCATGTCAAAAACCGTAAAGCATCTGGAGGTGTACCTTAGGGAATTTCATCCCAAAGGAGATGAAGCACCTTTATTTTACAGCCTTATGGATGGAAAGCCCCACAAGCTTTCAACAGACAGTATAAGCCTCGTATTAAAGAAGGCTGCGAACATAGCCAGAGAATCCTGCGATTGTGTGCCGGATAATGTCCACTGCCATCTTATAAGGAAGACCAAGGCAATGGATCTTTATAAGAGCGGAGTACCGCTTCCCTTTATCATGCAGCTGCTTGGGCATGAAAGCAAGTCTACAACATCCGGTTTCTATGCGTTTGCCACGCTTGAAATGATGAGTGAAGCGATAAACAAGGCAGCTCCCAAAATGGCGGATGAAGAAAAACTTTGGAAGAAAGAAGCTGTGAGGAAAGCTATTTATTCCCTCGATTAACACGAGATACTATGCCGAAAAAACTTAATTATGCCGTATAACTTGTAAATGTTTTAGCTTTTTTCGGCATAGTCTTTTCTTCGGCATAGTCGCTGCTATACCGAATTCGGTATAACAGTGACCAGGGGAGCCAGTACACATCAAGGGCATTTGTGGAATTCTGTGAATCCTCCGGTGTGCCCCAGAGCATGAGCAAGGCGGGATACCCATACGACAATGCGCCGATGTAGCGGTATTTCAATACACTGAAAAATGAATGCACCAATTTGTATGAATTCAGGACGGAGGATGAGATGTACCAGACAGTGGAGGAATTCGCCTATGTCACCTATAACCATGTCCGCCCGCACAGCTACAACGGCTACCGCACGCCATATCAGGCGCGGACGGCAGCATAGGAAAGGGCGGGAGCGTATCGCCCTGATTGGATTGGTTGATTACCCATAATCGGGGATGGCAGCTTTTGTCAATGGCGTAGCCGCGCAGCGGTGCGAAGCACCATTGACAGGAGATGGCAGATCCGATAGCCTTCCAACAACAATCCAATAAATTTTTAGCCACAAGTGTTACAAAAAAGCTTGACCACTACACCCATAGAAAAGGTAAAGAATGGCTATGACAAATATAATAGTAGGAGGAAATGATATGAGTCATGAAGAAATTATTGAGAGAGTAATCGATGTTGTTGAAAACTTTGCAGTTGAGAATACGGATCACATCACAATTGATTCAGAATTAAAGAAGGATCTTGGAATTGATTCTTTAAAAATGATTGAATTACTATTAGAGCTAGAGGGTGAGTTTGGAATTCAATTCAATAATGGAGCTGTTACTTTGGAAAGTTTTAAGTCAATTGCTACGATTGTGAAGTTGGTGGATGAGAAACAAAGCTAATTTTTTTAATTATTACTTGAAGTAAAGAAACGTAACTGATATAATTGTGGTAAAATATGGTAAAGATAGGTAATTGCGAAACAAGTTCGCAATCTTGATTCCAACAAGGTAAAAA
>CABRZL010000211.1 GCA_902475435.1 uncultured Eubacteriales bacterium
TCCGCAACCTGGGCTGGGCCGTTGAGCAGAAGTTGATGGGAGACGAGAAACAGACGGTGAGCCGAGCCATCAATCTGCTGGCCCGGAAAATTGATCCCAAAGTGGGCGAGCCTGGCGGAACCAAGTGAGCTTTTGGGCGAGATTGGATACAGGCGAAAAGCGGCCTCTGCCGGGGCAATAGATGAACCACTGGGCCGCCCGTTCATGTCATATCAAGCCCTATGGCAGTATTATCTTCCGTACTCTGCAAATTTTAAAGCATTTCCTCAAGAAGTTCGCAAGTCTTGCAAACTACCTCAGGACACAGGGTTTCCAGCAACTTCTTCTCCTGTATTTTGGCCATTTCTTCCGGAACGGCCGGGTTATATCCCAGAATTTCACGGCAAAGATGGCCTTTATACACGGCACAGAATTTTTCTTCAAACGCAGCTTTTTTCCGCAGCATATTATTTTTGCCCTCTAAATCACCGGGGAGTGCGGTGCCGTATTTCAATCCGATTGCAATGAGTGCACCGATGACACAACCACATGTATCACCGTGCTGCATACCACCGCCAAAAGCTGCACTTGCTTTTAATGCCACTTCACGGGATAGGCCCAACTTATCACAGACATGGGAAAGTACCACCTGAGAACAGTCAAAGCCTTGGCTAAACATGGTTAATGCGGTTTCAGGAGTCATTTTCTTGCACATACATTTCACCTTTTTATGGAGAGATCTTTTTCATAACTTCCGTCTGTACCGTAGTTGAACTGAATGGAAGAGGAAAAGCGTTGATGGTTTTCCCCTTATTGCCATGAATTCGTTTTTACTAAATAGTCAAAATTGAGCGGTATCTTGCTTTCATCTCCGCGGCGTAAATAGTCAAATCCACATTCAAACAGCATTTTGCGGCAGCGTGCCATATTCATGCCACGGTTTTTCGCTGTGTCTGCACTGGTATCACGGGGATTTCCTCCGCTTTCTGCAGTAATAATATTAGCGCCGGATGTATAGCATAACTCGTTTGGCTCATGCACGCCCATATAAGCCATTGTCGGAACTGTTGCACTGGCCAGTGCAATCACCGCCACAATTTGCGCCAGTCGGAGTTCGCTGATCTGTCCATAATGAGCAAGAGGGGCACCGGGCACAGCAACACGCCGCATGGCCGCATGCTGATAGATCTCCATTTCGATTCCGATGAAAATATTATCCACCAGTTCATCTACGGAATGCTCCGGGCCGATTGGTTCACAACAGGTATACAGTTCCAATCCTGCTTCTAAAGCGTTGCGCATAGACTGAATGCGGTCTTCTGGCTTCAAATCGGTGTCAATTCCTTCCCGCAGTCGGCATACATGGTATACCCCTGTAACCCCTGCATCACGCAGTTCTTTGAATCCGGCCAGACTGGTATCCCCGACGTTTGCCCAAATCTGCGTTGTGGAAGGAGCGATCTTGCGGGCCAATTCCACACATTTCAGAAAATAGTCCATATCATAGTTATGCATCGTCATCAAATAAAGGCCGTACAAATCACCATAATGGCAGAATGCTTCAATTTCTTTTGCAAGTTCTTCTTCTGACATCTGGACTCGATGGAAGTGCGTGTGTTTTTCACCGAATGTACAAAATCTGCATCCGCCAGGGCAGGGCTTTATATCAATGCCAATCTGTCCCAAAATAATTGCTGAATTCTCATTCTTCTTGCGGATTATGGATGCCGCTGTGGCGCGGAGAAGACTAGCTTCAAAGCTTTTTTCGTCCAAACGGAGAAGATAACCACAGTCTTTGCGGCTGAGTGGCTGACCGTTTTCTGCCTTTTCTAAAATTTCTTGAAACTGCATATCCATTACTTTCATATTCTTTACTGCCTTTCAAAATCTAAATTTCTTCCTTCTTTATTGCAGAAATATCCGCAACGAAACGATACGATCTATGCTGATTTCTGATTGGTTCAGGTTGACTTCCGGTGCTTTAAGCAACCAGTTCCATCTTTTTTGGTTGGTGTACGGTATAAGCTGGTTGGATCGATGCCACTGTAATCCGAAACATCCCACCCCATAAAGGATGAAATCTAATACTAGACATGGTCTATTATATAAGCGAATTTTTTCCCCCGTATAGAATAATCTTTGGAAATTTGGCACTATTATGCTCTATATGTGTGTCAGCACCACTTCTCAGAAGATTTTCGGTAATTATCTCTAAATGATGATTGATTGTCTCAACTGTGGCCATAAATGGCATCCCGGCCAGTACCGTTCCTGGTGACCTTGTGCACCTCGTTCCACCGCTTGGCCTGTCATATTGAGTACATACGTATAGCGACGCCGCTAATGTAAACGAAGCCCGGAAAGTCTTGTAAAA
>CABRZL010000212.1 GCA_902475435.1 uncultured Eubacteriales bacterium
TGGGTCCCTATGACAATGAGCCGGAAACCGTGGGCAGAATGGAACAGTATGCCGAGGATCATGGATATGAGATGGATTTTTCTGACCGAAGATATCACCATGAGATCTATCTGAGCGATGTGCGGAAATGTAAACCGGAGAACCTAAAGACGGTTATCCGTCATCCGATAATAAAGAAATAAACGAATGCGTCCGGCTTTTCAAAAAGTTCGGACGCATTAGAACGTATTGAGAAAGAGAAATTCAAATGTTGTGTGGCCAGGAAAAGCTGTTATGTGTGAACAAGTGGGGGATGACTGTGGCCGTGTGTTTTATTCTGTTTTTCCTAACGGATGAAATTGGTAAAGACAAAAGGTTCCCGAGGGGGCGGAGGGACAATCTTGTTACCTACTTCCTTGCATTTGAGAAAGTAAGCCATGCTGTGCCCCAACAGCTCCATTATCTGTATCCCCTTGGCATCCTGGAGGGCCTCTTCTGGCGTTGTTCCGTGCAGCATATTCCAATAACGGGATGTGATGATGGGCATCTGCATCAGGCCAAAATAATTGTTTATCTGATCCCAGGTGGCTGTGGTACCTGCCCTGCGGGCAGAAATTACCGCAGCCGCTGGTTCTAGATAAACCGTTCCCCACCGCCATTTAAATCGGCATAGAAGGTCCTGTCCAAGAAGGAAGTGATAGTTCCGGAAGCACCACCCCAGTGAACTGGCGTGCCAAATATGAAGCCGTCGTAGTCCACGGCAAGTTCCAAAAATTCATTGACAGAATCCTGAAAGACACAACGGTTTAAATCTGCGCATTGGCAGTGCACCTGACCAACGGTTTGTTTCCGATCCAGAATACATCGGTATCAATCCCGTTTTGATTAAGCGTGCCGGATACCGCACACAATGCCATATAGGTACATCCCTCTTTATGTGGACTGCCATTGACAAGTAAAACCTTCATAACCAATGCTCCTTTATTTCCTTTGAGAGACAATCCAATTTAGGATAGCCTCATCTTCACACACCACATTGCCGCCGCCGTGATAATTACCCGTAATGCCATGCTGGGCAAACTGTGTGGTTTCAGGTGTCCGGATGAGATCCATAATATTCATCTTCCAAAGCCATGAAAATATACACCGTCACACCGTTTTCTGCAACTGGTATATATTCTCCGGCCCATGGGGAAGCACCGTGGAGGCAGGCTGCATAAAGGTCGGGCTGCAGGGAAACTGCTTGGGACATGGTCTCACCACCAGCGGAATAGCCTGCTGCATAGACGCGGCTTATATCTACCGAGAAGTTTTCCAGAAAATATTCTGTCAATTCAAGGACTTGACGGGCGGAGGGTTTCATGCCAGTCTGTAAGCTGAGCGGATACCACGATCATATCTTCATCCATTTCCGTCCAACAACGGAATCCTTGCCAATTCAGATTTGAGCCGGAGGAATTCTCTCCAAACCACATCATGTCATAACCAGGTATGGACATTACCAACGGATATTTCTGACTGGGATTGTAGCTTTCTGGTAGATAATAACTGTAATGGATCTCCCCGGTTTCCCCTGCTAGAGTCTGTTCTGGAATGATGCCTGTTGTAGTGCTGTCCTTTTTGATGTGCTTTCAGGCTCCTCAGCGGGATGGATCAGCTCCGCGATCGACTGCTCCAAAGAAAAATTGACTGTGATAGAAAAAGGTTGTTCCTCCAACGCTAGGGTACTGCCACACCCGGAGAGAATAAGAAGGGGCAGGAATAAAAATATTTTGAGGAAAGAAAATTGTTTTTTCAATCTGACGTTTCCTCCTTTAATAGCCAAGGCCTTCCAGCCAAGCGGCCATTCTTGCACCTGCGGAACCGCCCCAGAGAGAGTAACAGTCTGTGTCCACTTCCTGTTCTTCCGCGTGTTCAAAGATGAAGCTGATTGCCCTTGCCAGATCTTCGCAGGCTGTCTGTGCACCAGGCCGATAGATCAGCGCAAATGCTTTATAACCCTGTTTTGAAAGTTCCAACGCATGGGGATGTCCTGCATGGCTCCCACATAGACGAAGCCGCCTCCGGCATTACATACAGCAAACTTTGCTCCCGGTTCTCCACGGAAAAAGAATAGACCAGTATCTTCTTTATCTGGATCAGCTTCTTTTTCCGCTTCGGTGTAGATGTCGTAGAATATAATATCCCCGGCGCTGGCCTGTTACCAAAGCGTGTTGACGATTTCCACCGTCTTGTTGGGATCAATATTGTTGTACCAGGTAAGGCGAAGATTGCCCAACGTATCGCCGCTCCAATACCCATCGTCTACTGGAAAAAGGAGACGGCCAAAATCTTCAAAAGCAG
>CABRZL010000213.1 GCA_902475435.1 uncultured Eubacteriales bacterium
TGGAAAACATAGCGAAAACTACAAGGTTGAAGAGATGATCTTTTGGCTTAATCAAGACGGTTTATTACATTTGCCAATGTTTTAAATATAATAAAAATGAAATTGAGTTGTTTCTTGGCATTCTTCCTCCTTTGGGTGGTTAATTCTTTTCGTACGAGTGCCACGGTTCCCGATAGCCTGCTGACCGAACGTACGATCCGTTCTATTTATGTAAACTATCCGGATAGCGCTTTACGACTGTTGGACGAAGCGGAAAAAAGTCCGGCTTCCGGTATCGTTCCCTTTCGGATTGATCTATTGCGAGCGATGTGTTATGAAATCAAGCACGACCTGACTGCCAAGGAAATCTGTGTGCGCCGTGCGTTGCAGAACGACTCAATACGTTTGGTACCGGAGCGTAAACTTTCATCTATAACGATGCTGGCAAATATCTTGGAAAGACAGAACAGATATGAGGAAAGCATCGGTGTGTGCCATGAAGGTATTGATCTGGCACGCAATCTGGCATGTAAAAAAGAAGAATCAGATATGTACTCCGTAATGGCGCGCGTCTGCATAGGCATGACAAACGACGAAATGGCACAGGAGTATTTTCAGCGGGCGGTGAAGCTGCTGGAAGGAACAGATGATGTGCGTGAAATGTCTCGTCTCTCGACTATTTATGGTGAATACATGTCCTTCTATATCAATCGGAACCGGATGGCGGAAGCAATTGAAATAGGTTACCGCCGTGAAACCGTCATACAGCGTATGAGCGGGCTCCCCGGACCTCCTCCAGGATATATTGACCAGCAATATGGCTTCCTTTATGCCAAAATGGCTGTGCTGTTGCACGATGAAGGTAAGAAAGAAGAGGCAACAGAAATATTCAGGAAATACCAATCTACCAGCTTTTCGAAAACTCTTATCGGCAAACAGTATAGTGTACCTTATTTGCTGAATATCAATCAATATGCGGAAGCGGCAGCTCTAAGCGATACATGCATTTCTGCTTTTACAAATGATACCGTAAGCTATGAATATCTGATTTTGCTCAACTATCGTGCGCGAGCCAGCCGTGGAATGAAACGTTTTGACTTAGCCGATGTCTTCACCCAACGTGGCTGGGTGGTGCAAGATAGCATTTATACCCGCGAGAGCAAAAGTAAGGCACAAGAGTACGCTTCTAAATTCGAGCTGAAAGAAAAAGAGTTGCAGTTGGCCAAATCTCACGCTTTGTCCGAACGGCGTATGCTTCTGTTGGCAGGCTCGTGTGTCCTGACGGTTCTGCTCATTATCATCCTTTGGACGACTTTTGTGAATTTGCAAAAAACAAAGATGCGGAACCGTATCGCAGCCAAACAGATAGATGAACTGTTGGCGCAACGTGAAGAATTGCGTAAGGTGTTTACACAAACAAGAAATACTCATGAAACAACGAAAGAAATCGGAACTGGTTCATCCCTGCCTGAGGAAGAGACATTAACAGCCGCTACAAAAACAGATGTGGCAGCTCCGGGGACAAATAGTGATGAAAATTATGCTAAGTTCATGAAGATGGAAAGCCAACTTATCGAACAAAAGCTTTTTTTGAAACCCGGATTCGGGCGTGACGACTTGATACGTGTCACCGATATCAACAAGAATGATCTCAGCCCCCTGTTGCGGAGATATGCGGGCTCTGACAATTTCAACGATTATCTGAATGGTCTGAAAATAGAGTATTCCATTAAACTGATGAAAGAAAAACCTTATCTTTCTGTTGACGCGATTGCCGAAGAGGCTAATTTCAATAGCCGTAGCACATTCTATCGAGCTTTTGTAAAGATTTCGGGAATGACTCCTGCACAATATATGCGCACTAAAATAGAGTAATCATATCTGTTCCTTGATGTTATAACGAATGCCTTAAGCATTAATTGTTGCAATACATTTTTCTTTTCTAGAAAAAAGTATACTTTCAGTCCGTAATTTGCAAAGCTGTTATGGCAGGTAAGACATCTTAGGCGATTGATATTGGAACTGTTTATCAGTTTGCACTGCTTGGTGGTGTTAAGTAACGCTAAAGATCTAACAAGACTGGAAACGTACTATAATGTCACAAATCTATAACTAATTATTCATGTCACACGCTACCTTTGCAAATAGGAAATCAAAGACTATTATCATGAAAAAACTATCATTTTTATTACTAAGTTTTTGCACAATCCTGTGCATGTACGGACAAAAAGTACACGAACTTCAATCACCGGATGGTAACCTCCGGATAGTCATTAACCTTTCAGATAAGATTCAGTACGACGTGATGTACAGGAACGACATATTGCTGCAACAATGTGCTCT
>CABRZL010000214.1 GCA_902475435.1 uncultured Eubacteriales bacterium
TTCCACCTTTAATTTCCTCATCAGCATGGTCTACACCCAGCTTTTCAATCTGCTGTGCGACAAGGCAGATGACCAATATGGCGGTAAACTGCCGGTTCATGTGCGCTGTCTGATTGACGAGTGTGCCAACATCGGGCAGATTCCGAAGCTGGAAAAGCTGGTGGCAACCATCCGAAGCCGTGAAATCTCTGCCTGTCTGGTGTTGCAGGCACAGAGCCAGCTCAAGGCAATTTACAAAGATAATGCCGATACCATCATCGGCAATATGGATACTTCCATCTTCCTGGGTGGCAAAGAGCCAACAACGCTGAAAGAGCTGGCGGCTGTTCTGGGAAAGGAGACCATAGACACTTACAACACCGGAGAGAGCCGGGGACGGGAGACCTCCCACTCGCTCAACTATCAGAAATTGGGAAAAGATATGCCATAATTCATGGTGACGAGTTCAGTTGCCTTGAATAACAGATGAACAGGGACACGATCAACTGGATTCGTACAAAATCGAATACAGGAGGTCGATATGGAAGAATTAAAAAAACGTATCCATGATGACAGCAACGGTCTGGACTATGTTCTGGTCGGGGACTACTACATACCAGACCTGAAGCTGCCGGAAGAAAGCCGCACCATCGGGAGGTGGGGCAGGATGCACCAGGTATATCTGCAAGAACACCGACCCGGCCAGTACAACGAATTGCTTCTGTCGGGAAAACTCTGGACGTATCTTGCCGATCTGAACGGGCAGGCCAATGACCGGCTGGTGTGTATCATCTCGCAGATGCAGGCAGCGGAAGGTGTTACTGAGGAACTGAAAGCCCGTGACTGGCTCTGCTGGGTACAATCTATGAACAGCATTCGCAGCCGGGCAGAGGAAATTATTCTGTCTGAGATGATTTATGTTTAAGGAGGTGCCTGTCTATGAGATACCGTATCGAATACGCTGATGGACGCTGCTGTAACTTTGCCAATGGTAGGGCTGACCTGCTGGAATGGCTGAAACTGCTGGAGGAGGAAGAAATCGCCGACATTCGCAAAGTGTATAAAAGTGGCGTATCAGATTCTGTTCTGGAAACATACCGGAGTTATATCCGTTCAGCATAAGGAGGGGCACTTATGGGTACAGATATTGAAAAACTGATTGATTTGATGATTCAGGAGCGGATGCAGAACCAGTTCGCAAAGTGGCGGAAGGCAGAAACCGACAAAGAGAAAAAAGCTGATTACCTTCACTTGGAAACCGAGTATGAAAAAGCAATCAGTGCATTGTCTGAGGAACAGAAGGAAGCTGTAAGGCACTACTGCGATTCTATCTTCGATTCCGGCACAGAAAGCGAATGCTTCTTTTACCGGCTGGGCCTCAAAGATGGTATCCGCCTTTGGAAGTTTATGAAAAAGCTGATGAAAACGGTCAGCTAACGGATGTACAACCGCATATTTTATTCCGCTCGCAAACGGGGCGAAAGCCGTCCAACGGTACAGGTTGGGCGGCTTTTTCTTTACCTGCGTTTCTTCCTCTTGGGTGCATAGTATGGCTGTGGTTTGGCCTTCCCCCTCATATTGTTGGGATTTTTGAGCATCTTAGACAGGCTCAGTATCCGCAGGAAGGCCGAGAAATCCTCCGAGGAAATCTTCTCGAACGGGATTTGCAGCCTGTCACAGAATTCGTGGATTACCATTTCCTCGTTGCTGCCTTGCTGCAACGCTTGCTCAAATTTTTCCTTCACATCCTCCAGCGTGGGCTGCGGGTCGGCGGTGGTCTTGTCCTTGCGGTGCGCTTCCCGGATGTCCCGGACGATGCTGTCCAGGTCATCGTGCATGACATGGCTGTAAAAATCGCTTTCCTGTACCTGTCCCAGTTCCAGCGTCCTCACATAGAGATCATCTTCTCCGGGCGAATATTTGCTGAGGATACTTTGCCGGGTGGCTTCCATCACCAGATTCATCTGTTCCACCCGCATATTGGCGATCTGATCGATGCAGATTTCCATGTCCACCATCAGCCGCCGGAAGTTCGGGTGGGTAGCCAGTTCGCAGAGAAGCCGGTTGTTGATTTTGCCGCTGCTTAAAAGTTCCACCATATCATCACTCAGATGCAGAGATTGAAGTTCTGTATTTGGGTGATTTTTATTTTCCGTCAGCCCCATCAGATAGTCAGTGGACACGCCGTAAAAATCCGCCAATGTCGCAATGGCAAACGGGCTGATGTCCTTGTAGTCATCGGTTTCATACTTTCCCAGCGCAGATTTGGACAGGCCGGTCTGCTCGGCAAGTTGTTCCAGTGTCAGGTGCTTGTCCACCACCC
>CABRZL010000215.1 GCA_902475435.1 uncultured Eubacteriales bacterium
GTGCATTAAGTTTTGCGCTACTTACAGCATTCACCACACCACCATCATCCGTCAGATGGCCACCGGTAATCTGTGATAAGCGGAGCATTCGTGTGAGAATGTTGGCAGTTGTCACCTCGGATTCATCCATTTCCGCATAACTGTCCGATTCGATACTGTCATAGATTTTGGCAGCATCTTTTTCTAATTCCACGGTACGGACTTCTTCCGTAATCTCTGGAAGATCCAAGCACTCTGCCTTTGTCACACGGAATGCTACTGAATGGAGCTTTTTGAGAAAATCATCCGTCATCCATTTACGGAAGATCGGTGTATGATTGCCATATCCACCCATATCAAAATACTGATTACGAAAGGCATAAAACGATGTTCCAAAAATCTGTGGATTAAGAAAACGGTACTGTGAAAAAACGTCAAGCTCTCGATTTGTAATGACCGTTCCGGTGAGAAGCAGCTTGTACTTTGCTTTATCACCAATATGCTGCATTCCCTGGCTCTGCTTCGAGCGATTCTCCTTCAGCTTGTGGGCCTCGTCCGCAATCACAAGATCCGGATTGTAGGCCAGCAGTTCTTTTTCCAACCGCCATGCTGATTCATAATTCACGACCACAACCTGCAGCCCCTCTGCTGGGAGTTTGGTGAGCTGTTCCTTTTTCATTGCAACTGTCCCTTTCAGAATGACCAACGAATATGGAAAATCTGCAAATTTAGCAAATTCCTCTTCCCATACCCCAAGGATGGAAAGCGGCGCAACCACCAACACACGGTTGATCTTTCCGTATTGATACATGCAACCAGAAACAGCGATGCTCACGATCGTTTTTCCAGTTCCCATTTCCATAAGTAAGGCTGTGCCACGACTTTTGAGTTGATTATCAAATACTCCGAATTTATCGCAGGCAAAGGCAAATGCTTTTTTCTGATGCTCATACGGAGTTGCCTTAATTGGCATCAAGAATTCAATATTCTTATTCATTTCCGTCACCTCGCATTTCTCTGATTTCAATGCCCTGTACGGTTTCACCCGGTGTCAGAACAAGAACTTCACAGAAATCTCCGAAAAGGACATGAAGTAACCTCTGTGGAATGCGTCTACTTGTGCTCTCAAGCACTTCCTGCTTGATACCGTTTTTGTCTGCAATGTTTATTCTTACTTTGTGTTTTAATTTCATGGATCTGTCCTCCTTTTTCTGTTCTTCATTGCTTTGGAGGATGGATTTATTTCCTTCCTCACTCACTACCGGAAAATTCAACCCTCCGAAGAGGTGCGGTCAGGAGGACTCCGACCGCTATAAGTACCGCCGCACATGACTTAGTCCTGCTTAGCGGACTTACGACGCTTGATACGCTCTACCCCCAGCGCCTTTGCTGTCTTGTCAATTATTTTGTTCTTACGGTTGGTCATTGCCTGGGAAGATGGCAGCTTTCCTGTTTTCTCCGCTTCAGCCTGACGCATCTGTTCCAGTTGCGTTTCCATTCCGAAGTGTTCAAAAAAGAAATCCTGCTGTGCTTCCGTGCAATCTTCGTCAATGACACGACGAACCTGTGCAGCTAATGGATTTTCCGGTTCTGGTTCGGAAAACATAGAATCTTCCGGGTTACTACCCTTGGCAGAGATTGTGTCCCAAGGATCAATTGCATCCTCGTCATTCGGATCAGCTTTGTAGCTGTTGACCTTTGCTTCAAACAGTGGATCGCGCAGCTCATTCTCGTATCGATCCTTCAAATCTGAATCGTGGTCAGTCTCATCCAGCATGATGGTGAGTTCGAGCGACAGATCTTTGCCGACCTCAAGCTTTTGTGTAACCGTCTGTCCGGTTTCGATGTCTTCGAACTTGTAACAGTAGTACTTGCCGTCTGCTGTCAGGTAACAGGCACGATCGGGATTGAACCCGCTCTTGCGAATCTTCGATGTCTCTTTTTTCTTCATTGCAGTGTCCTTTCCGTCCGAGCGGGACGGAGGGACACAAAAAGAGCCTGCGGCGAAGATGAACCACAGGCTCCAATGGCCAAAAATAGGCGCACGAAAGCAACGGTGGGAGCATCTTCATTCCAAACACAGCCTTTATTTCTGTGTTCAAAACTCTTATGCATCCCTCCGCCCTTATAGCGCTATTCGGACTAAGAGATTAATATTGATAAAGCAGGTTTTAACGATTTGTGAATTTGTATATGCGTTCGCACGATTTTTTTACAAAAATGTAGAATTGCAGTTTAAACTGTGGTATTCTAAGAAGTAGATTTACACTTTGAATTAATTCACGTGTTCCACCTTCGTCGTCC
>CABRZL010000216.1 GCA_902475435.1 uncultured Eubacteriales bacterium
TTCACGCATGATATTTATGTAATCGAAACTTTCCCCCAATTTTGTACGGACGTAATCGCACGTATCTACTGAATTAAGTCCAATGCAATGCTGGACAACCTCTCGATGCTCTGGAAACCCCTGCTCTGTCATAACTTGACACCACATTTCTAAAAACAGACGCTCCGTATCCGTCATGAGTCCATCCATATCAAAAATGACACCGTTAATCATAACTGCACTTCCTTCCCTATCGAGAGGAAATATAAATACATTCCATGCACTGGAGTACTAAAAATATGCTCCAGTGCATTTTTATATGTTTCCAATTGGCGACGATAGTATTCTACCCGTTGTTGTAGGTTTTTCTCTGTTACTCGATCTGTTTTGAAATCTACTACATATAGATTATCTCTCTCCCAAAAAGCTACATCGACTACTCCTTGCAGCAAAATTTGTTCTCCGTGCACATCTGGATAATAATTCTCGGCATCCTCCAATATGGAAAATTTAAATTCCCGAACCATCTTCTGGGCGGATAAAATACGTTGACCAAGTTCTGCGTGAAACAACTGTATCATATCTTTTGGTTCTACAGCTGTCAGTTGTTCAGATGTCATGAATTCCTCGTCCTCTAATCTATTTTTTTCAGCCTCCACGCCATCCTCTGTAAGACAATCCTCAAACCTGGCATATTGAAGAAACATATGGACTGCTGTGCCGCGCTCCGTCGGACTCAATCCTTTTTCCTCTAAAATGAACTCTGGGCGTTTGAGTTGCAGCGATCTTGTCTGTACCTTTGCTCCTTCTGCCGCTTCCGTATCTTTTGCACGTCCTTTAAGCTGCGTTGCCGTTAATTTTGAAGGCGTTATTGTGGCATGATAGTGAAGGTCTTTCCAACATAAACTCGCTGAAAAATTTTTATTTACTGAAACATGAGGCGCTTCGGCAGGTTCATTTGATGTTTTCCACATATGATCTGAAAGATGAATTCGTTCATCCACGCATTCATACGTAACTAACCATGGCATATCAGAGGTAAGCAGCTGACAATCAGGCCGACCACATCTTTCAAATAGTGCTCCAGATTCTATGCGATTCAGCGCCGCTAGCAATATCCAATCACCTAGACATCCCGCCTTTACGGTTGCCCACTCTGCAGCCGGACAACCGGCTCCTGGTCGAAGCCGAGTAAGAACCGGCTCCGGCTTTTCCGCAGCATAAGTCATAATGAGATAATCTTTTGGCCGTGTCATCGCCACATACAAGATCCGCATCTCTTCCGATCTCAATATCGTCCTTTTTTTCTGTTTTAACGCCTCATAGCACAACCCCGGATAGCGAATCCGTAGTTTCAAGTTTGTAATTTTGGAAGCTATACCAATATCTCTGTCAAACAACACTGAATCATTGAGCTCACGAAAATTAAATTTGCGGGATAAATCAGCTAAAATAACCACCGGATATTCCAGCCCCTTTGATTGATGCATAGTTGTGAGCGTGACACCAGCTAAATTTTGTTTTGAAAGCATGCTGCCAGTTCGAGCTTGTCTATCCAAAATTCGATTGAACTGATATAGGTATAAAAAGTCACCCGCTGTGCTATTTAGGGCAATTTGGTAAATAGACCACAAATTTTCGCAGCGTTTTTTTCCGTTGTCCATGGCGCTATAGGCAGCTAGAAGTCCAGTATCGTATAGCAGCGACCACACCAAACGTTCTGCCGATTCCGAATTGGCTTGATGACGAAGTTTTTCTAGTCTCTTCACTGCATGCATGCACCAAGGTTCCTGACACTCCTGCATTGCATCATAAAATCTGGCTTTCTTGCTTCCTGCACGAATCTGAGCTAACTGTTCATTTGAAAATCGAAAAATCGGGCTACACAATACTGTGAGTAATGGGATATCTTGATGTGGGTTGCTGAGCACTTTCAATAAATTGGTTATAACTTTAACTTCAGGTGTTTCAAATAAATCCTCTCCGCCCTCTGTTGCTACCGGAATGCCAGCTTCTTGCAGAGCTTTGCTATATATGGAAATGGGATCCCGTGTACGGAATAAAATGGCAATATCTTCTGGTTGAACTGGTCGTAGCTCATCGCCATTGCGAACCATAGTATTTTCTTCCAAAAGTTTTAGAATCCGATTTGTTACCCATGCAGCTTCACGCTGATATTTGGTCTCTTCGTTATCTGAAGCCAATTTTTTTAACTCTAGTACATGAAGTTCCACATGTTTATTTCCTGTGGCAGGATATTCATCAAGTCCTGTATATAGCCGTTCGTCCGGCCCGTAAATAA
>CABRZL010000217.1 GCA_902475435.1 uncultured Eubacteriales bacterium
CTGTGAATTTTATCAATAATATTTCTTTGGCGCTGATCAGCGTATTTGGCGCGTTGCTGTATCTCCAGGGTGGGATCGGACTGGGGGATATTTCTGCATTTGTACTTTACTCTCGGAAATTTTCTGGGCCGATCAATGAAACTGCAAATATTATTGGGGAACTTCAATCAGCGATGGCAGCGGCGGAACGAGTCTTTCGTCTGATTGATGAGAAACCCGAACCACCTGACGCTGTCGGGGCTGGAGAACTCACGGATGTATCCGGCAATGTGGCTTTGCAGCATGTGAACTTTGGCTATACGCCGGAAAAACAGATTTTAAAGGATTTCTCTTTGGAGGCGCCCAGTGGAAGCCTGATTGCAATCGTAGGGCCAACTGGTGCGGGAAAGACTACAATTATCAATTTATTGATGCGATTTTATGATGTTGAGTCCGGGACTATCACGGTCGATGGACAGGATATTTTAGGCGTTACCCGGGATTCTCTCCGCAGAGCGTATACTATGGTGCTCCAGGATACTTGGTTGTTCTACGGAACCATTTATGAAAATATTGCATACGGTCGAATTGGAGTAACCAAGGAGGAAGTAGAACGTGCGGCGAAGGCGGCGCAGATCCATTCGTTTATTATGCGATTGCCAAAAGGATATGACACAGTTTTAACCGGTGGAGACAGTGGAATTTCAGCAGGTCAAAAACAGCTTTTAACCATTGCACGGGCCATGCTTCAGGATGGAGCCATGTTGATTCTGGATGAAGCGACTTCCAATGTGGATACCCAGACAGAAATCCGTATTCAAAGAGCCATGCGGGAACTGATGAAGCATCGAACCTGTTTCGTGATTGCACACCGTCTCAGTACGATCCGGCGTGCGGATAATATTTTGGTTGTTCGAGACGGAAAAATTGTGGAGCAGGGTACCCATGAAGTGCTTATGAAACAAAACGGATTTTATGCAGAACTGTACCGAACACAGTTTGAACAGATATAAAAGAAGAATGGTATGGAAATTACCTTCCATACCATTTTTTCTTGTTGCAAATTGACCTGTAAAAACTATAGACAGAAAACAATCAAAAGATTTAATTATTTGGCACCGTAGATTTACCATATCATAAGACGTTCGGCCTCTTTCCGAAGTTCATCCCGGAAATCAGGGTGTGCGATGCGAATCAATTCCTCTACCCGGCGATTGATTGGAAGATGCCGGAGCCGGGCAATCCCATATTCCGTAACAATATAGTCCGCCAAATTTCTCTGAATAGAGACGACAGCGCCGGGAGTCAATCCCGGAACAATCCGAGATACCGTACCGTTTTTTGCTGTAGAGGTCAGGGCAATGATGCCCTTGCCCCCTTTGGAGTGAAACGCGCCATAGGCATAATCGGTGGCACCGCCTGTACCGGAGAATTGTGAATAACCCAAAGATTCCGAGCATATTTGACCTGTCAAGTCGATTTGCAACGCCGAGTTTACGGAAACCATATTGTCGTTACTCATAATGGTATTGGGATTGTTGGTATAGCTTACCGGCATCACCTGAATGGCAGGGTTGTAGTCAATATAGCGGTTAAAGGCTTCATCTCCCCAGCAGAAAGCGCAAATGGCCTTGCCGCGGTGGATAGATTTCCGGTCATTGGTTACAACACCGGCCTCCATCAGATGGTGCAGTGAATTAGAAAACATCTCGGTGTGAACACCAAGATCGTGTTTGTCCATCAGATTTTCTGCCACAGCATGTGGCAGCCCGCCGAAACCAAGCTGAATCGTGTCTCCGTCGTTGATCAGAGATGCAACATGCTCTGCGATGGTCCAAAGTTCTTTGGAAATAGGATAATCCGGCGCTGCGGAGACAGGACTGTCAGCTTTGATGAAATACTCTACTTTTTCAATGGGGATGCGGGTTGAGCCATAGGTATGGGGGAGGTTTTCGTTGATTTCAAAGATGTGCAGATCACAGATATCGAACATTTCATATTCAGTCTGTTGGCTCATGGACATATATACATAGCCGTATTTGTCCGGTGGCGTTACCGAGGCAAGGAATACATTGGGCTTTTTGGAATCGCACATGCACTCCACTGCAGAATGAATATTATGCGGGGCATAATGCACTCTGCCACCTTTGTGAATTTTTCGCAAAATTGGACCGTAAAATACCGTCATAATATCAATTTTCCCTTTCAGAGAGTCGTCCATTAAAAAGGGATATTCTTCTGCCGGGTTTGTGCACCAGACAGTGACGTCTTTTACACGGTCTGCAATGG
>CABRZL010000218.1 GCA_902475435.1 uncultured Eubacteriales bacterium
TGTCAATAGTTTATCTGTTTTTTCATTAAAGCATTTCTCCACATCCATTTTCAGATAGTACCAACGTTCACCGCTTTTCTCTACAAAATCAACCCACCCTGCTAATCTCTGCATAGATTTAAGTTGTCCTCTATCTTCTATGCAGGAATAGGTATCACTAATCATCCCTTTACAAACTATAGGATTGAGTACATTGTATGCTGCCCTTTGAATTACTTTTGTTGTGTAATCAGAAAATATTACTTTTCGCAATTTTGGCTCATACACATAAAAATGATGGTATATGTCTGGCGGATAATTATGGCATTTAAGTTTTTCGGATATCGAATGTATATTATCTTCCAGGTTACCCCAGAATGCTAGCTGCTCATTTTCATATCTTTTTCCTGCTCGGGCATCTTTCTCAGCCTGTAGCAAATTATCAAAAGATACAATTTGAGCATACACATTTTTAATGGACATATTATCTCCTTTCAGAGCATTGCGGGATTCGCTTATACTACTACCGGCATTCATGCCCATTACATTTTTTTGCGAGAGCAAAGGAGACGGAATCCTTTACACCTCTGTACTGACTGCACACCCATTAGGTCTGCAGCATCTGACTTGAAGGCAGAGCGGAGCGGAAACCGATGTTCCAGTTCGCATTGGAGCGGGGATTGTTGAGGTTCAAGTTGAAGACACCAGCGTTGGCACCATTGTTCCAGTTGCCCCCGCAAATCGGCAAACGCAGTATTCCGTACCCTACTTGCTTACACTCTTTATCCAGCCTCCTACCATTCTGCCAATTTCAACTACCAGACCGGACCATTGTTCATATTTTTTCGGAGGTAAAAAACCTAAGTTATATGACAATCGGACATATGCCTTTAACTTTTCCACTTCTACATCTAATTCCTGTAGTGTGGTTTTCTTATAATACTTTTTGTTGGCCTCGATAATCCTCTCCAACATAACATCCATGCACCTCTTTATATCAACAACAAGGGCGAATTTCTCGCCCTTTGGATATTGTGCCAATGCAGGATAAGCATAGTTCATCATATCGAAGGTCTTTTGTAATATCTTTAATTCCTCCATAAAGTCCCTCTATACCATATTTTTTTCCATTCTACCACACATAGTTCTGCTTCGGATTTATTTGTTATTTTATATCGTATTTCGTTATTGCAAGGTAAAAAATAAAATAAGAGGCTGCTATCGCAGCCTCAGTCAGATTACAGTGCAACAGATTACAGATCAACAAAAGCGGAGCGGAAACCGATGAGCCAGCTCGCAGGGGAGCGGGGATCGGCGAGGCCCAAGCTGAAGACACCAGCGGTGGCACCATTGGCCCAGCGGCCCCCGCAAACCGGCAAACGCTCGCCAACAGGGTTGAACCAATGATAATCACCTGCGTAATCTCCGTTTGGTTCGTCTGGGTAGAGCAATAACATCTTTGCAATTTCTGGAGCAGTAAGCCCGCTTGCAAGTGTCATATCTTTATACTGTCCACCGACACCGCTATCAGTCTTATATGTAATCGCACCAGAAGTAAGCTGAATTTTACCAGATACCCAATCCCACTTTAATGTTCCGGCTGTTCCAGGTTCTACAAGCGAGCCATCCGCCTTAATTGCTTTCCAGAGAGTAGAGGATGCCGACATATCACATTTGCTACCCATCGCTGCATTATTGTATGGAATGATCTGGATTTCTCCATCAACAAGACGCATGCCTGCATTCCACTCCCATACATTTCCGTTTAAGTCACAAATGCCATCTCCGTGATGGTTATGGTTCCATGTTACAGGTCCAGAACCCGTGAAACATCTTCCAGTTTTTCCGCTATCCTTTGAAGATTCCTCGCCGTGTTCATGTGTATAAGCCGAATCTTTTCCGTAATTATTGTTTCCATGCGGCATAGTTCCATTCTTGCGGCACCAGAGAGCAATATAAGCCCACTCTGCCATTGTTGCAAGGTGGAAGCCCGCTCCTTTATTTTCGCAAGCCTTTCTTGCAGCATCCCAATTTATGGAATTTGCAGGATCTCTGTGTCCAAGAGAATATGCCCTTTCATTTACAATAATATTCTGATACTTAGAATAATAAAAAGCGGTCTTCTCGACACTGTCCACATTAAACGCATAATGAACATTATCGCTAAGGCCGCTTACAAGCTCTGAATTTTTTCCTTTTGGAATTCTTACATAAATTGATGGCATTCCGATGTCATCCAGTAATACCACATTTTTTCCACCTGACAGCTCGCTTACCG
>CABRZL010000219.1 GCA_902475435.1 uncultured Eubacteriales bacterium
TTGTCGCCAAAAACAAGTTCTTAAAATAATGGCTCTCATCAATAAAGAGCCGGTCAATGCCGAGCTGCTCAAAAGTGACCGTATCGTCCTTGCGGCTCTGGTCGTTGAGCTTGGCAAGCCTTGCCTCCAGGGATTTCCGGGTGCGCTCCATCTGCTTAACCGTGTAGCGTTCCGCCTTCTGCGCCTTGGCCTGCTCGATTCCTTCCAGGATTTCCTCGATCTGGCGTTCCAAAATGGCCTGCTGGCGCTCCACGCTCATGGGGATTTTCTCGAACTGCGAATGGCCGATAATGATGGCGTCGTAGTCTCCGGTGGCAATGCGGCTGCAAAACTTCTTCCGGTTCTGGGTTTCAAAGTCTTTCTTTGTCGCTACCAGGATGTTGGCAGAAGGATAGAGCTGGAGCCATTCCGCCGCCCACTGCTCCGTGATGTGGTTGGGCACCACAATCAGCGACTTGGTGCAAAGCCCCAGGCGCTTCATCTCCATGGCGGCGGCCACCATCTCGTAGGATAGCGATAGGTAATCTTTTGGGCGAGGTATGCAGCCGCAGGCTGCATATCCGTTCCTCCAGATTTTCCCCCGCTCCAAACCGTGCGTGACAGTTTCCCATCACACGGCTTTCCATCGTCAGCATTTTTTATGACAATCTATACATCAAACAGATTCGCCCTTTAGAAAACGAGTTCCGGCATTTCTGCCATCACACGGAGCTTATTGAGCTTTGCCAACTGCTTTTTATCCAGGTTTAGCACTTTCAGATATTTTCGGATGGTGCGCTCATTGCTGGAATGAATGAGAATGTGAACCACATCGGAGACAATAATCAGGTTTTGGTAGCTGTCATTGCCCCCAAGCACCAATGGCTTTTTGTGGTGACAGTCCACTTGCTTTGCTTCCAGTTCCACACCGGAGACGGCACATTTTCCTTTCTGTGCAACATAGAGCGCAATGCGGTTGTCGTTGTACTCCACACTTTGCTTACCGCACGGATTGTTCATCAGATAATAGAGGACAGCCATATTGATACCGGCAAGATTCTTGTGAATCTCAAGTCGACCCTCTGGCGTGTACTTGTTTATCCGACTTTTCTTATCCATGGGTACTCTATGCTGAACATAGGCAATCGGGACGATGGCGTGACCATTCAGATAACGCACCTCCCGGCTTGCCGTATTTTTCCTTGATATACCTGTTTGTGATTTGACCTTTCTTTTGCAGTCTGTGCTTCAATCTGTTGTAAAGGCTCTTTTTGACATCGAAAGCGATTTTGTGAAAGTCAATATTCACATGGGTTGCAATGCTGTAATAGTTGTGAACGCCCATGACATAGGAGTTGTATTTTTGTATCAGACGGTATTCCATTCCTGGGTCATAGGTCTGCCGTATTTGCCCGATGATTTCCTTGCTTTTCTCCCGAATTTTCATCAATGCTTTATCCTTGATATGCGCTTCTACTACATACCTTGGTTGTCCATCTGGCTTCTTTCCTTTTGTTCGGACTTTCAGCTTAAAGCCCAAAAATTCAGAGTAATGGCGTTTCAGATTTACAATCTTTGATTTCTCCGGGCTGATTTCCAGCCCCAGACGCTCTAATAGCCATTGTTTCGTAGCCTCGAACAGCTTGACTGCATCTGACCGCTTTTTGCAAAAGATTTTGAAATCATCTGCATAGCGGACAACATAGCACTCTTTCAGATTCGTGTAGTTGCGCAGAGTACGGATGGTACTGCTTTTGTCGGGAGTCCCATTCGCATAGATTCTGTGTACATAATTCCTTTGGGTGGGCATTTCCTCCCACTGGCTGACAATCCACCAATCCAGTTCATTTAGGACGATGTTTGACAACAGTGGGGAAATGATACCGCCCTGTGGCGTACCCTTTTCGGTAAAACCGATTCCAGCCACTTCTGCCTTTAGCATGGCAGAAATGATAGACAGCAGCTTTTTATCCCTAATTCCGAGTGTCCACATCTGCTTCAGCAGTTTTCCGTGGTTCACATCGTCAAAGAAAGACTTGATATCTATATCAATGACATAGTGGCAACCTACGTTCTGTATCATTCTTTCCGCTTGGGCAATGGCATTTTCTGCACTGTGGTTTGGTCTGAAACCATTGCTTCGCTTGAAGAATTTTGCTTCACAGATAGGTTCTAATACTTGCAGAATACATTGCTGAATGAGCCTGTCCATAATCGTGGGTATTCCGAGGGGGCGGGTTTTCCCGTTGTCCTTTGGTATCTCAACTCTGCGGACA
>CABRZL010000220.1 GCA_902475435.1 uncultured Eubacteriales bacterium
TGGGGAAGTTGTCAATCTGGATGGACATAAGCGGTGCCGTCCGATCCTGCACCAACTCCGTCTTCAAATGCTGTGTGATTTCTTCATCTGCAATGCTGATGCGGTCAATCAAACGCGGGTCATGCCCCTGCCAGCACTCATAATAGGTCAGCATTGTGCGGAGCGCACTGTCTACATCGAAATTCGACTCTGTTCCGACAAGTTTTGTCAAGTCTTTCTCTTCTCGGATCACATCTTTATATTTCTGCGCATTCGTAAGCTGCTGCTTCATCTCTGCCTCAACTGGGTACAGATTCTTCTCTACCTGTGAAGCATGACCAATGGAGCGCATATATACATCCGTAAAGTCACATTCTGCTACTTCGCTGTCCAGAACATCCGAATACTTATCAACGCCCATCTCTTTCAGAATAACGGACAGTTTTTCTTCCAGCACTTCACGAACACGGTTTTCTACTGTTTCCCCAACAATGAAGTTATAAATATGTACATCTCTCTGCTGACCAATACGATCAACACGACCACACCGCTGCTCGATTTTCATTGGGTTCCACGGAAGGTCATAGTTGATGATAATATTGGCAAACTGCAAGTTCAGACCTTCGCCACCGGCATCTGTCGAAATAAAAATACTGGTACTGGCCTTAAACTCCTGCATGGCAGCATTTCGCTCGTCAATGCTCATGCCACCGTTTAGAATCGTTACCGTATATCCTCTATTCACAAGCAGCTCCTGCAAATAAGTCTGCGTAGCAACAAATTCTGTAAAAATAATGACCTTCTGTGTACGATCCTCGCTCAGAATAGCATCAATCTCATTCAACAGCGGCTCTACTTTTGCATCCTGATTCTGGAACTGTGCTTGTTTTGCAAGAGAGATGATCTGCTTCAGCTCCTCGATTTCCAACTCCATATCCAGAGAAATCGCTTCAAGAGCATCCTCAACACCATCCTCGATGTTCAGTTCGTCCAAGTCCTCTTCCCTTAAATTACCAACGCAGGTGCGCTGCTCCAGAAGAACATTTAATCTGCGCTCCAGGCTCTGTCGAATGGCCGCCGTACTGCTCGTCACCATGCGCTGCATGATAATCAACAGGAAGATCAAGCACATATTTTTCTTGCGATTGCGCAGTGCTTTGTTATAGGTCTTTGCGACATAGGAGCTGACCATCTCATACAGTTCCCGCTGCAAATTATTGCGTTCGTCCCATGAAATCGTCACAAGATGCGTGATACGGTTCTTGAACAGCAGATTACCATTATTGTCAATGGCCTCGCGCTTTTCCGTGCGGATCAGGAATGGAGCAACCTGTTCTCGGACAATAGATTTGGCATTCGGGAAAGCATCCGCATCCAGCAAACGAATCAGACGCAAAAACGGCTCCGTTTTGCCATTATGCGGTGTTGCCGACAACAGCAGCAGATACGGACTTGCCTGTGCAAGCAGATTGCCCAGCTTGTAGCGAGCCACTTCGCCGGAGGAACCTGCCACACGATGTGCCTCATCTATGATGATCAGATCCCATCCGCTGTTGATGATGGAATAGATTCGTTCCTCATTGTACTTTTCAACCTTTTCCTCGCTCCAACCGGCGTGTTTTTCAATCGGCTTGATAGAATCCATCGGGGAAATCACCTGATCGAACTGACCATACACATCATCATTATCCGTCAGGCGGCGAATCGTATCATAATCGGAAGGTAAAATCACTTGAAATTTCTCATGGAACTTTTCCTGCATCTCGCTTGCCCACTGGGTCACCAGACCGGTCGGACACACAACGAGAATCCTACTGACAAGACCACGGCTCTTCAATTCACGGATGATCATTCCAGCTTCAATCGTCTTACCAAGACCAACTTCATCTGCCAGAATATAGCGAATGTTATTGGTCTCCATTGCGCGGTTCAACACATGAAGCTGGTGCGGCAAGGGAATAATTCCGCTGGCAAGAGAAGAAAGAAAGCCACCGGCAGTTTCGTTTTTGATTTTAGAGAGCAGCGTAACATAGCGCAGATAATTTTCATCGTACTGCATGGAACTGCCCGTTGAGCTAAGCTGTTCCTCATTTGCCTTATACACCCGACCGGTTGCCGGGTTGAAAACCTTATAGGAAGTATAGCCCCATGCTTCGATCTTCTCCAAAACCTGCACATTTGCTTTTTCTATTGTATCAAAAACGAAATCACCTGTTGCGTGCATTACATCATTTCCTCTTTTCTACTGCTTTCCATTCAATATCGCCTGTTGTG
>CABRZL010000221.1 GCA_902475435.1 uncultured Eubacteriales bacterium
TAAGTGCATATGATCTTGCTTGCGCTGTGATGCAAGGGATTCTGGATCGTACAGGCATTGATCCCAAACAGGTAGACGAGGTGATCATGGGGCATTGCCGTCAGACTTCTGACGATCCCAATATCGCTCGTGTAGCGGCTCTGAAAGTTGGTATTCCACCGGAGACACCTGCTTATACGGTAATGCGGCAATGTGCCTCGGCGATGACTGCGGTACAAAATGGTGCAATGAGCATTATGTGCGGTCAAAATGATGTGGTGTTGGCTGGCGGTACCGAATCTATGTCCAATGCCGTATTTTACATTCGGAATGCTCGATGGGGGTTGGGCACTGGAAATACTGAGTTGGTGGATGCATTAACCGAAGGACAGTTCCGTTCCCAACCGCAAGAAATATATGGAAAATTTAACATGGGTGCTACGGCAGAAAAGATTGCTGAGACTATGGGGATCACCCGCGAAGAACAAGATGAATTTTCCTACCAATCCCAAATGAAGGCGGTTCATGCAATCGAAACAGGCCGCTTTAAAGATGAAATTGTGCCTGTTACGGTACCTCAAGGCAAGAAAAAGCCTCCCATAGTGTTTGATACGGATGAATTTCCCAGAGCGGATACTACCTTGGAGAAAATGAGTAAATTAAAGCCGTGTTTCAATATTCGAACGGATGAAAATGGTCGAGTATATAATGACTCTGCTTTGACTGGGACAGTTACTGCGGCATCTTCTTCGGGACGAAATGACGGTGCTTCCATTCTGCTGATGATGACGGAGGAAAAAGCAAAGGAACTGGGACTGAAGCCTATGTGCAAGATCATCGGAATGGGAACTGGCGGCTGTGATCCTCGAATAATGGGGTTGGGCCCTGTAGCATCTGTACCTAAGGCCTTGAAGGATGCAGGCCTCACAATGGACGATATTCAGCTGATTGAGCTGAATGAAGCGTTTGCAGCACAGGCTTTGGGGTGCATTAAAAAGCTCCACTGGGAAGACAAAATGGACATCATCAACGTCAATGGCGGCGCGGTGGCCCTTGGGCATCCCGTGGGATCTTCCGGATGTAGAATTATTGTTACACTGATGCACGAAATGAAGAAGCGTGGATTGAAATATGGATTAGCCACATTATGCATTGCTGGCGGTATGGGACAGGCAACAGTGATTGAAATGTGTGACTAAGACAATTTAAGAGATTTTATATTGAAAGGGTGTAATTGATATGGCAAAGTCCAATAAGATTATGATTCAAGTTTGCCTCTGCGGTGCAGGTACAAAAAAATCACAGGCTCCAACTGTTCCTTATACAGCTGATGAACTGGCAGAACAAATTGTTGCCTGTGCCAAGTTGGGGGCTTCTATTGCACATATCCATGTCCGTGAGGACAAGGAAGTAGACGGGGTGATGCAGATTGGCTATAAATCTATGAGTCTGGAAAAGTTTACTGAGGCGGTTGAAAAGACGCGTGCACTTTGTAAACAGGAAGGCGTTGACATTATTATCAATTTAACCACTTCCGGTGGTGAGTATGAAGATTATAAGCGCTTGCAGCATCTTGGTAAGTTAAAACCGGAAATGTGCTCTTTTGATCCGAACACTTTAAACTGGGCAAATAGTTACATTTTTGAAAATAGCCCCCGCTTTTTGAACTTGCTGTCTCAAGAAGTCGTTAAACAGGATATAAAACCAGAATTCGAAGTTTTTGATACCGGACATATTGATTCTGTTATGTATTATGTCAATAAGCACGGCATTCCAAAGCCACCTCATATTCAGTTTATTATGGGTGTGGGAGGTTCCATGCCTGGTACTGCCGAGAATTTGGCGTTTTTAGTAGGGAAATTGCCTGAAGGGGCTACGTGGTCTGTTTCGGGTATTGGCCGGGCGCATATGCCGATGATGCTTGCTGGTCTGGCTTTGGGATGTGACGGCCTTCGGGTTGGTCTGGAAGACAATGTAATGTATGGTAAGGACAAAGATGGCAACAAAATCATTGCCACTAACGAAATGTTAGTCAAACGTGCCGTAGATTTAGCGAAATTGGCCGGTCGGGAAATCGCTACCGCGCAGGAAGCTAGAGAGATTCTCGGAATTACGCGTAACTGTTTAAGAGATGAGGGCTGATTTTCCGCTTGCTATTTCACAAAAAATCAGCTAAACTGTAATAGAATTTTCTCCGAGCTGTAGCGGCTAAAGCAATTTGCTACGCTGCTGCGGCCATGGCCATTAGGCA
>CABRZL010000222.1 GCA_902475435.1 uncultured Eubacteriales bacterium
ATGAATATTATGAGTTCCTTTGCGAAGCAGTAGCAGAAACTTCTGAAGAAAATATGGAAAAATACTTTTCCGGGGAGGAATTTACGCTTGGGGAAATCATTGCAGGAATTAACCAAGGCGTAAAAGATCTGTCCCTTGTACCAGTATTTTGCGGTAGCGCTATGACGGGACTTGGAACAGAAGCACTGATTCGCGGAATTATAGACTTTGCGCCAAATCCAACAGAGGGATATCCCCAGGATGCAGTCAACGAGAACGGTGAGAATATAAAAATCAATTGCGCGCCTGAGGAGACACCTGTTGTCTTTGTGTTTAAAACAATTTCTGATCAATATGGAAAACAGTCCTACTTTAAGGTTATTTCGGGGAATGTTACATCGGATTTAAGCCTTGAAAATGCACGTACGGGAGATATGGAGAAGCTGGGACATATTTATACGGTAAAGGGTAAAAAGACGACAGAAGTTAAGCAACTCTGCTGCGGCGATATTGGAATGCTGTCAAAATTGGCTTCTGTGAAAACCGGAGATACACTCTGCGTACCGTCACGGCCATTGACGTTAAAGCCGATTGAATATCCAGAGCCGTGCCACTCGCGCGCTATCTTTGCCAAAGTAAAGGGGCAGGAGGAGAAAATTGCCGCTGGTCTCAGCCGATTAGCAGAGGAAGATCTCTCCTTCAAATTGGTCAATAACCCGGAAACGAAGGAGATGGTTCTCACAGGAGCGGGTGATATCCATCTGGATGTATTATGCTCTAAGCTGAAGACAAAGTTTGGTGTGGACAGCGAGTTGCGTGAGCCCAAGGTTGCTTATCGCGAAACAATCCGCAAGACTGCGACAGTACGAGGACGCCATAAAAAGCAGTCTGGCGGACATGGACAATTTGGCGATGTTGTCATCGAGTTTTCGCCTGGTGAAACGGAAGAATTGACGTTTGAAGAAAAGGTAGTCGGTGGCGCTGTACCGAAAAACTTCTTCCCAGCAGTTGAGAAAGGGTTGAAAGAAGCTTGTGAAAAGGGTGTGCTGGCTGGATATCCTATGGTGTTCGTCAAAGCCACTTTGCTTGATGGTTCCTATCATCCTGTAGATTCTTCCGAAATGGCGTTCAAAACGGCAGCTGCTCTGGCATATAAAGAGGGAATTCCTAAGGCCGGCCCTGTCATTTTGGAGCCGATTGGTTCGCTGAAGGTTACGATTCCCGATTCCATGATGGGTGACATTATGGGGGATCTTAATAAACGCCGCGGCCGCGTTATGGGAATGACGCCGAACAGCGATGGAGATCAGGTCGTAGAGGCCGAAGTGCCGATGGCTGAGATGATGAGTTATGCGATTGATCTGCGGTCTATGACACAGGGTCGTGGCAGCTTCACCTTTGAGTTTGTGCGGTATGAAGAAGCACCTATGTCTACGCAACAGGCTATTATTGAGGCCGCAAAAGCAGAAGCGAACGACTGAAGTAAATTTGGTGCGGGCGGGCATGTGTCCGTCCGTGCTTTTTACCACTTTAAATGAGGGAATGTTATGTCACAATTTGCCTTGAAGTTCATTGCGATGGTTGCTATGCTTTTAGATCATACATCCAAAGTTGTGCTCAATCATGGAGTCCTGATGCCAATATTGGGCATGGAATTAAACAACCTGATTTGTACTAGTATGGTTGTAATAGGAAGAATATCATTTCCAATGTTTGCGTGGTTTACTGCAGAAGGATGTAGAAAGTCCTTGCGGCCCGGCAAGTACCTTGGACGATTGGCGATATTTGCAGTGTTGTCCGAGATTCCGTTCCAATTATGTTTTTTGAATAGAATTGAGTTTGGATGTAACAATGTCATTTTTACGCTGCTTCTTGCTGCTGTGGGGATTTATGCTGCACAACAAGTTCACCTGAAATTTATTCCGGACAGTATTATAAAAATATGTATTGCAGTTGTTGTCATTTTACTTGGTTGGTTTTTGCGTACAGATTACAATGCCTGGGGCGTTGCCCTTGTAATTGCGCTGTATTACATGCCGACTGAAAAAGGAAAAATGCTGCTACTGAGTGTCTGGATTACAGTATTTCAATTGATATGGCATGGTTGGAATGGTCAAACGTTGAATTGGCTTTCTGGAGAAGGAAGTATTCAACTGTTGTACTGGATCGGAGCTATGTTTTCCGTTGCGTTTTTGGCGACATACAATGGAGAAAAGGGCAGGGGGAGCAAATGGTT
>CABRZL010000223.1 GCA_902475435.1 uncultured Eubacteriales bacterium
GATACAAGTTTCGTGGGAATAGACGACACCAGTTGGATTATTTGGGTTGTTGATAATGACTGCTTTTGTTTTTGGTGTAATTTTTTCAGTAAATTCCTTTAAATTAGGTTGAAACGTTTCTGTGTCGGGAGAGACTGCAATCAGCACCCCGTCATAATTTGTAACATAATTCCCATATTCGGCGAAATACGGAGCGAATGTTAGTACCTCGTCACCTGGATTGAGCAGTGTTTTCAAGATGACGTTTAAGCCGCCGGCCGCACCTACAGTCATAATAATATTTTCAGCATTGAAATCTGTGGAAAATCGATGATTTAAATGTTCAGCGATTGATTGCCTGACGTCCGCATAGCCAATATTGGACATATAGCCATGTACAAATAAGGGATCTTCCTGGTCTAAAATCTGAATGATGGCGTTCTTTACAGCAGCAGGTGCCGGAACAGAAGGGTTCCCCAAGCTAAAGTCATAGACGTTATCGGCCCCAAACTCTTTTGTCATCTGCTGCCCTTCTTCGAACATAGCACGAATTACAGAATTATTTTCGGCTAATCGTTTCATTTTCTCGGAAATCATAATCATCACACTCCAGTCTTTATTCTGTCTTGGACATATGGCCCCACTGCCTGGAAAGCTCAACGGCAGCATGCCAATTGCCAGAAAGTCTTTTTCTTTCTGCATCAGACATATTTGGGAGAAATATTCGGTCTGTTTGCTGAAGACGGGATAGTTCCTCCGTACTTTCCCAAACTCCAGTGGCCAAACCTGCAAGATAGGCAGCGCCAGCAGCGGTCGTTTCTACCATTGCGGGTCGGATAACGGGTAAATCAAGCAAATGAGATTGAAACTGCATCATAAAGTCACTGACGCTGGCGCCGCCATCCACTCGGAGTTCGTGCATTTTTGTTTTTGATTCCATGTGCATGGCATCCACTAAGTCGGTAACTTCATATGCAATTGCTTCCAAAACAGCGCGGCACATATGAGATTTTCCAGTACCTCGCGTAAGACCAAAAAAGCAGCCGCGGGCATCTACATCCCAGTAAGGAGCACCCAGGCCGGTAAAAGCAGGAACAAAATATACGCCATCGTTATCCAATAATTTTTCTGCTAAAATATCGCACTCATGTGCAGCAGCAATTATATGACACTCATCTCGCAGCCATTGAATGGCGGAACCCGCGTTAAAGGCACTGCCCTCCAACGCATAGGTTATATTACCGTTTATTTCCCAGGCAACAGAGGTTAGTAATCCCTGATGGGACCGAACACTTTGAGTTCCTGTATTAAGTAGTGTAAAGCACCCGGTTCCGTAGGTGTTTTTTGCCTGTCCCGGAGAAAAGCATCCTTGTCCGAATAGCGCGGCGGCTTGATCGCCTGCTGAACCAGAAATAGGGATTCCGCCAAGCGCTTCCAGGCCACGCAGTGTTTTCGAAACTGTGCCATAAATCATAGAAGAAGGAACCGGTTTTGGAAGCATTGCAATAGGAATATCCAATAGATCACAGAGCTCCTGATCCCAACAAAGGCGATCAATATCAAATAGCATGGTGCGGGATGCGTTAGAGTAATCTGTAATATGTACTTTACCGCCAGTAAGATTCCAAATCAACCAACTGTCTACGTTCCCGAATAATATTTCTCCGCGTTGAGCTCTGGCTTGAAGATATGGATCTTGATCGAGGATCCATCGGATTTTGGTTCCGGAAAAATAAGGATCGATCAGCAAACCTGTTTTTTCGAGAATTGTATCGGATACACCGGAGTTTTTAAGCTTTGCACATAGATCGGCTGTTCTTCGGCATTGCCATACGATTGCATTGCACACAGGTTTTCCAGTCAATTTATCCCAAACAATTGTGGTTTCTCTCTGATTTGTGACGCCGATGGCAGCGATGTCTGTAGGGCTTAGACCGCTTTTTTCAAACACCTCTGCCATTGCCAATAGCTCTGTAGAAAGAATTTCCATAGGGTCATGCTCTACCCATCCTGGATTAGGGTAATATTGGGCAATGGGATACTGTGCTTTGGCAACGATATTACCGCGCTTGTTAAAGAGAATCGCACGAGATGAAGTTGTGCCCTGATCTATTGCTAATACGTACCCATTCATGGCAGCGCTCCTTTGCTTTTTTATAGTTTCGCCCAAATGAGGCAAAATGTCAATATGCTTTCTGAGATTAAAGTAAAAAAAATAAATTATATTTGAGCTG
>CABRZL010000224.1 GCA_902475435.1 uncultured Eubacteriales bacterium
GTCCGGCGACAGGCAGCACACGCCTCACGGGCTGGCTTTTCAGGGCGGTAGGGATAGAGCGATTCAGGATGGGGGAGTTTTGCTGTGGGGGTGTTGTTTTGAGGAAATATAGAAGAAATGAATATTTAAACGTGGGAAACTTGGTTGCTTTTGATATTTAGCTGTCCTAAAATAGATGGGGATAAAATAGTTGTACAGGGAGGTGTGCCGGATGACGAGGGATGAGGCGGAGCAGTATTTGTATTATGCGATGACAATTGGGGAGCAGCTTCTTTGCTGTGGTGCAGAGGTTGGGCGTGTTGAGGATACGATCCGTCGTATTTGTCTGGCTTATGGTGCTTCCCGGGCGGATGTTTTTTCGATTACGTCGAGTATTGTGACGACGATTTATGGTGAAGATTTTGGGATTTGTACGCAGACGAGGCGTGTGCCGGGGATGGCGAATGATCTGGGACGGTTGGATGATCTGAATCAGCTTTCCAGATTTATCTGTGAATTTCGGCCGAAGCCGGAGGAGATTCAGAGGCGGCTGGATGTGATACGGAATAAACAAGGGTATTCTTTCAGGACGCAGATTTTGATCTATGCGGTGATTTCCGGTTCGTTTTCTGTTTTTTTTGGCGGGGATCTTAATGATATGATTGCTTCGGCGCTGATTGGTATTGCGTTGAAGTTGTTTGAGGCTTTTGTGAAGCGGGGGGCGCTGAATTCGCTGCTTACGGTGCTTTTGTGTTGTGGAGCGGGTGGTGTTCTTTCCAATCTTACGGTTCTGATGGGACTGGGGCATCATGCGGATCTGATCAGTATTGGTAATATTATGCTGCTGATTCCGGGTATTGCGTTTACCAATTCGCTGCGAGATATGTTTTCAGGGGATACGATTACGGGGTTGATCCGGTGTATGGAGTCGATTTTGCTGGCGTTGGTTGTGGGCCTTGGTTTTACAGCGGCGAATCTGTTGTTCTGATGGGATTCAGGCGCAGTATTGTAACAGAGACAACGGTGTGTCCATGAATATGGAGGAAAAAATATGAGAGAGATCATACAGCTGATTGTATCCTTTACAGGATCCCTCGGTTTTGCAGCTTTATTTAATATACATGGAAAAAAACTCTGGTTCGCGGCTCTGGGTGGTTGTTTGTCCTGGGCGGTTTATCTGGCGGTGGAGTTTGTGACGCCGAGTCCTTATATCTGTGGGTTCTGGTCAACAGTGGCAATTACTTTGTATGCGGAGTGTATGGCGAGGGTTCACAAGACGCCGGTTACGGTTTTTCTGGTTTCTGCTACGATTCCACTGATTCCGGGAGCGGCATTGTATCGTACCATGAACTGGATGATGATGAGGGACTGGGCGAATTTTCAGAAGGATGGAATTTATACGATTCTTTTTGCAGCGAGCATGGCTGCGGGAATGACGTTGACGACCATTGCTTTTCGAATGGCGTGGAGGTGGATGTACAGACAGAGGCGGATGTGAATGTTCGCTTTGCTGGTTGGTTTATAAGAGCGCATACGGCAGAAACGAAGACTGCTGTATGCTTTTTTTGTCACAGAAAATTATTCCGTAAGGTTTGTCACAGTATCTGGAAAAAAGAATGGCACCAGCATAGTAACAGCCGGTACATGAAAAGGAAATGCAACGATTATCATAACATTAAAGAGTGGTTATAAGAAAACAGTAAAAGTTACGGTTCAGCCGACAACGGTAAAAACAACAAAAATTTCCGGAATCCCGGGAAGAAAATGGTGAAGTGCAAAGTGACTGTAAAATAATAATATATCTTCTTTATATAACTGACAGGAAAGAGTAATCTGGAGATAGAAAATAAAATATCTGATTTGTGTGAAGAATATAAAAACCAGGAGAATAATAAATATGAGAACAATGAAGATTAGAGATTTTTCCGGTACTCTTAGTAATGTAATAGAGGAAAGAGAAATCACCAACCGTCAGCTGTCAAGAAAAGCAGCAGTTGAGGGAATGGTACTTCTGAAAAATGAAGGAAACCTGCTTCCACTGGAGAAGGGCAGCAAAGTTGCTCTTTACGGAATCGGCGCTTCCAAAACTATAAAAGGCGGTACGGGTTCTGGAGATGTAAATGAGCGTGATAAGGTAAGCATTTTCCAGGGAATGAAGATGCATTTCTCGGATTCTTTGAATATTACTCTACAATTCCGTTTGTAATGCCGGCAGGTGGCCCTAT
>CABRZL010000225.1 GCA_902475435.1 uncultured Eubacteriales bacterium
GGCTTTGGCTTTCGCCAAAGCAGCGGGAATGTGCCTGATGAATGGGTATGCAGTTGTCAAAGTTCCGGGAGAGATAAAAAAGACCTCTCACTCTATTTGCCGTTGAGTGAGAGGTCTAACAACCCTATTTACTCAAAAAAGTTTTTCAGCTTTTTGAGTATCCGGTTTTTCCGCTTGTGGACGGCCTGTTGGGAAATGCCCAGGGCCTTTGCCACGTCGCTTTCTGTTTTCTCGTCAAAGAACAGGGCACAAATGAAACCCCGTTCTTCTTTGGTAAGCTGCATAAGCGCGGTATGTAGCTTGTCCACCGCAAGTTTTCGGATCACTACATCCTCCACGCTCTCCGCAGCAGCGGCAAACTGGCGGGCATTTTCTTCCATGAGCCTGTCCAGGGAATCTTCCCGGCTGGGGAGAACCTGTTTGATTTCACCGTTGCTGCCGTAAACCGGGCGCTCACTTTTCAGATCCGCCTCAAAGTAGCGCATTTTCCGGTCGCCCCGCATATAAGCGGTATATACCTCGTCCGTGACCTCGACAAATTGGCCGCGAACCCATATTTTCTTTTTACCAGCGTCCACGCTGTGTACCTCCGTTTCGTCTGAATTTCGGGAAGAAATCCAGACGGACGGCGGCCCCCTGCAACGCGGCTGGCTTGTCCTAACGGGAAATAACAGAAATCTGCATTTCCCGACATAGAAAAAGCGCGCACACCTTCTGGTGTACGCGCTCGGCTGTTGGCTTTTGGCGGATGATGGGTAAGGCCCAGGGAAAAAGAAAAAGCCTGTCGAACAAAAAAATACCGCAATCCCCTTGAGGAGTGCGGTATGTACGGAAAATATTTTTTGTTCGTCAGTTGGCGGACAACCGCCAGGTTCCTTTCTTTTTGGCTCCATGCTATCCCCTTATGGGGACAAGCTGACAGAGATCACCACCTTTCCCCAAACTAAAATGTTAATAGGGGTAGTATAATAGGTGAAATGCAAATAAAATGAGCAAGAAACGCAAATGGAACACAATTCAGTCGCAAGTTCAGACAATATGCGGCGGGAAAATCTCATAAAAAATCGGCATTTGCAAGGTTTTGGCGAGTTGGAGTGAAAACAGACAGGAAAAAGCAGCAGCCTAAACTGTTAGACTGCTGCCTTATACTAAGAATGAACCTCGAAGCGATACCCCACATCCCGGATACAGGAAATCACAAACGGCGGTTTGGGATATATGGCATATAATTTCTGCCGCATACTGCGGACATGGCTGCCCACCGCGATATGTTCGTTGCCAAAGGGTTCTTCCTTCCAGACTTTTTCATACATCTGCCCATAAGTAAGTACCCGCCCTTTATTGGTCACTAACAGGCAGAGCAGGGCAAACTCCTTGGTATTCAGCTCAATTTCCTGCTGGCCGTGATAGATTTTTCGGCGGTCTGGGTAGATTTGCAGGCCGGGAAGTGACAGGATCGGCTCCGGGCCGATTTCCCATGTTTTCAATTCTGGATGAAGCTGTAAAAAGGCAAGAAAATCTTCAAATGTCCTTTCGTCCTTATCCTCCAGTTCCATAATCACGACTCGTCCGATGGTATCACCTCCCGGCTGCCTGAGAAGGCCGCTTCTTTTAACTTCTGAAAGCTTTGTTCACTGATGACGTGTTCCAGCCTGCAAGCGTCCTGCGCCGCAATATCCTTGGGGACACCAGCTTCGATGAGCTGCCTGGTGAAAAATTGGTGTTTCTCATAAATCTGTGTAGCGATTTGCAAGCCTGAATCTGTGAGGGAGAGTGTGCCATCGGTATTTTTGATAATATGCCCGAATTTGGACAATTCCTTGACAGCCCGGCTTACAGAAGGCTTTGTAACCCCTAAATGTACAGCTATATCAACACCCCGAACGCTACCGCGCTTTTGATGAAGGATAAGCACAGCTTCAAGATAATCCTCCATAGATGATGTCAAGGCCAATGGCGCACCTCCTTTTTGAATCATTATGCCAATTTCAAAGATTCCTGCCTATCCATCACAATATTGTATCCTCATTTACATCATCCGATATGCCAAAAAACAGTCATTCGTTATATGCAGGAACAATGGTATGAGACAGGTGGAACTTAAAAAACATGATATTTATTTAAGGTGAATTGCCGCAACATCTACATGGTTGGGAATGCTATTAAAGGTATAGGACTCAATCACATCGCTATTGAA
>CABRZL010000226.1 GCA_902475435.1 uncultured Eubacteriales bacterium
GAGCTAACTGATTTTGATTCGTCAGTTAGCTCTCTTTTTGTCAATTTGAAGCATTCCAATAAAGAACGGAAATATTTCAAGGACGTGATAAAAATAGCTTTGTCAAAGTTGCATTTTTTGCCGGTTATTGTTGAGCCTTTCTTTCCTCAACCATCTGAACAAACCATTCAACCATGGCCGGATCGCTGTGAGAAAAGAAAGAACTTTGCTTTTGATCCAATGTGGAAATTCGATCCATGTCGGCCTGTTCCAATGCAAAGTCAAATATACTCAAGTTTTCCACCATGCGTGTTTTATGGGTGGATTTCGGAATGACAATAACTCCACGCTGAATATGCCAGCGCAAGATGATCTGTGCGGTGGTTTTGTTGTATTTTTCGGCAAGTTGGGCCAGTACAGGATTTTCAAATAAGCCTCCGCGCCCTTCTCCGAAAGGTGCCCAAGCCTCCATCTGGATGCCATATTTGTCCATCCATTTTTCGGCTTCTGTCTGCTGGTGAAATGGATGGGTCTCCACCTGGTTGACCATGGGTTTCACACGGCTGAAGGAGGCGATGTCTACCAGCCTGTCCGGATAAAAGTTGGAAACGCCGATGGCCCGCAATTTTCCTTCGTTATAGAGATCTTCCAAAGCTCGGTAGGCCCCGTAGTAATCCGAAAACGGTTGATGAAGTAAAACCAGATCTAGATAGTCCGTTTGCAGTTTGCGCATGGATTCCAAAACTGATTTTTTCGCTTCTTCATACCCATAATGTTCAATCCAGACCTTTGTTGTAAGAAAAATTTCTTCTCTGGGCACGCCGGATTTGACAATGGCATTGCCGACCTGTTCCTCATTGAAATAGCTTTGCGCCGTGTCAATGGAGCGATACCCCACAGCCAGGGCATCCAGCACGCAGCGCTCACATTCTTCTTTGGATACCTGATAGACGCCATACCCCACAATCGGCATTTTCACGCCATTATATAAAGTGACTTGTTCCATTTTCCTGCCTCCGATCCTGTTTCGCTGACAAAAGAATTGTTGTTTGGGGTGTTTTGTGTTACCATACAGAGTGTAACACCCGGTAGTAACTACCGGTCAATGGTTTTTTAGAAAATTTTGAGGTGCATTTTATGCAATACAGTATGAAACAGACTTGTCAGCAAGTGGGAATGACCTATGAGGCATTGAAATTTTACTGCAATCAAGGATTGGTTCCCCATGTAAAACGTGACAAAAACAATTACAGAGTGTTTGACGAACGGGATATCGAATGGATCAAGGGGCTGACCTGCTTAAAACGGTGCGGAATGAGCCTGGAGGACATGAAGCGCTATCTGGCCCTTTGTTTGCAAGGTAAATCCAGTATTCCTGAACGAAAAGAAATCCTGCAAAAGCAGCGGGAACTTCTCCTGAAGAAGATGGAGGACCTACAGGAGGACATAGCCTATATTGATTGGAAGCAAGGCTATTACGACGATGTCCTGTCCGGGAAAACCAAATATACCAGCAACTTAATTGATACCGGCGACGAATAACCGGCCATCTTTTATAGAAGCGCAGTCAAAATTTCTCCTATATCTCCGTCAATGCAAATGGCCCGCTTTTGAAGTTCTATCGGGCAGTATGCTGCTCCCAAGTTGATACAAGCGTAAGTTGCCTTGGGATTTTGATAGGTCATCCTCCAAAACGGATATTTAATAATGACCGGCGTATTGCCGCCCACGCCCAGCTCCAGAAAGAGAATATGCTGCCTCTCGTGGCGGCGAAGGAAGTCCTCATAACGCCGGGCGGCGGTGTGCCAGCCTTCATCCTCCACAAAGGTATCATCCGCCCGCAGATTCATGGACATGGGTGCACCGCAGACAGGACAGTGCGGCACCAATTCGCTAGGGATCTTTCCTTCCTTTTGCTCGGCCACCATCTTTTTGACAATGGTCTCGTTGTCATAGGTCTTTGGGTGGCAGGGCTTGGAACACTGCCACAGGCCGTAGTCGCCCTGGGTGTAGAACAGCCGTTGTTTATCAAAGCCGGTTTTCTGGAAACAGTGATCCACATTGGTTGTCAGCACAAAATAATTCTTGTTCTTCACTAGCTCCAAAAGCTCCTGATAAACCGGTTTTGGCGCATCCAGATAGCGATTGATATAGATATATCGGCTCCAGTACGCCCAGTGTTCTTCCAGGCTGTCA
>CABRZL010000227.1 GCA_902475435.1 uncultured Eubacteriales bacterium
GATGATTTCGACAAGCTGCTGGCCACCATGCGCTCCCGGAATATCAGCGTTTCCATCATCATCCAGAACATTGCCCAGCTCAAGGCGCTGTTTGAAAAGCAATGGGAATCCATCATCGGCAACTGTGATGAATTTTTGTACCTGGGCGGCAATGAAACGTCCACTCACAAGCTGATCTCTGAGAACTACCTGGGGAAAAGCACCCTCTGGCTGGACACCTACGGCAAGAGCACCGGGCATTCCGGCAGCTACTCCACCAACAACCAGATCACGGGCCGGGAGCTGATGACGCCCGATGAGGTCCGTATGCTGGACAACAACCTGGCTCTGCTCTTTATCCGTGGCGAAGCGCCGCTGATGGATGAAAAGTATGACCTCTTAAAGCACCCCAACATCAAGTACACCACCGATGGCGGCGCAGCGGCCTTCACCCATGGCGGCACCGAAAACGCTGTGGCGGATATGGTCATTGGCCGCCTCACCCCCGGCGACCTTGCCAATATCCAGGAGCCGGAAACCCTTTACGAACTTCTGTCCGATGAGGACATGGAGAATATCTTTCAATTTAAGGAGGACACCAAAAATGAAACTGTTTCATAAGGAAAGCAAGCAGAAGAAAGAAACCCGCAGCCTGCCCATGGGAAAAAAGAGCCGGAGCGCCTTTGCTGTTTATGCAGCCCTGGTGCTCATGCTGTGCTGCTGCACCACCACGGCCTTTGCCGCCAGCGACCCGCTGACGGTTATCAACAACCTCAGTGATTTTATCTTCGGCCTGATCCGCGCCGTAGGTATGATCCTGCTGGGCTTCGGCGTGGTGCAGATCGGTTTGTCTCTGAAATCCCACGACCCCAGCCAGCGGGCCAACGGTTTTCTCACCCTGGCCGGCGGCGTTGTGATTACGTTTGCAAAGGAGATTTTGACCCTGATTACCGGCTGATTCGAATAACGGCAGTGTGGGGGCAGGCCCATGGCGGCCTGCCCCTTACCGTTGCCGGAAAGGAGGTTATTGAATGTCCGATAACTGGGTTGTTCAAAATTTGCAAAATGCCCTCGACACCTGGAACAAGTACCTGTCCGAGATTTGGCAGCTCATCACCCAAAGCCCGGAGCAGTTTAAGGGCGGCTCCATCTGGGGCGTTATTGTCAACATCCATGACGCGGTGCGGGCCATTGGCCTTGCGCTTTTGGTGCTGTTCTTTGTGGTGGGCGTCATGCGCACCTGCGGCAGCTTTGCCGATGTGAACTTCTGTTAGAGAACATATACAACTGAATACGGATTTATCTGATGGCAAGCACTTGCAACTATCCGAGAAAAGAACGGATACATGCAGGTGCTTTTCTTTTTCAAAAAATCAGAACACAGTGTCCAAAATCGGCTATCCGCACGGGCTGTAAGGTAGGGGGCAAGTCTGCCCGTCTGTACCTTGACAACTTCACAGCAGCCGCCAGAGGGATACCTGCCGCAACGGACAGTGCCGCCATGATACGAGCGCACCCATTGCTTAATCCATGCACAGCATTGACAGTGACAACGCCGCTTTGGGAAAGCGTGGAACCGTATGGAATGGCTGTGCCTACATATCCCCGTCCTTGTGACAGGGATATAAAAATTTTAAGGAGGTCGAATGCCTATGGACAAGTATGCAACAACCAGACGAAAGCGGAAGGAGGACACTCATGCAAAAGCTGAACACGGTGGACGCAGATACCCTGCTCTATCAGCCGCTTGACAAACCACGCTTTGGCTTTGTGGTGGACGGTCTTATCCCTACGGGTCTGATACTGTTCTGCGGCTCACAGAAAATCGGAAAAAGCTGGCTCATGCTGAAACTCTGCTTATGCGTGTCGGCGGGACTGCCTTTCTGGGAAATGGAGACACGGGCGGGCGATGTGCTGTACCTCTGTCTGGAGGATACCTTTTTCCGCATACAGGACAGGCTCTTTCGTCTGACGGACGAGGCGGACAGCCGACTGCACTTCGCTGTGGCAAGCTGCAAGCTGACGGACGGGCTGATTGTGCAGTTGGAGGACTATCTGAAGGAGTACCCAGACAGCAGGCTCATTGTGATTGACACCTTGCAGAAAGTACGCACCGCCTCAAAGGACAACGCCTATGCCAGTGATTACGGGGATATTTCCCAGATTAAGGAGTTTGC
>CABRZL010000228.1 GCA_902475435.1 uncultured Eubacteriales bacterium
ATCGCGTACTCCATCAGATCAAAGCAGGGTAGCTCCAGAGGAATCTGTCCATGTAACGGAAGCAAAATATGATTGGTATCTACCTTTACAGGCGGTGGAACCTGAATACCTGTTGCCTGAAAATGAGCAAAATAGGCTGCATGATTATCATATTGAAGCCCGCAATGCTGCACGTAAGGAGGCAACAGGAAAAATTCACCGCTATGAACGACGTAATTCTCACCGTAGACACGGAAAGAGCGTTCTCCGCTGATCATCAATACCAGTACCCACTGCGTCATCATTCTATCCGGATGCATATTATTGCCGCTAAACTTATCGACATCCTCCACGCGAATCTCCTTGTTTAACTGAAACCAGTAGAGATCGGTTTGTTTTATATCCATGGTTGAACATCTGCCTTTTCCAGTAAAATGATCTTATGATATGTCTGCCTAAAAGGAGCCAGACAATAATTCAATAAATAGTTTCGTTTATTCCATACCATTTTCATTCTCTCCATAGACTTTTTTTCGGATACACTGTATGATCATTTCAAAGAATCCTAGGAGGGATACAACATGAAAAACGGTAAATTAAGAGTGGCGCTCGTAGGAGTCTCCTTCGGCGCGGAATTTATACCCATCTATCTGAAACACCCGGACGTAGATTCTTTGGTGTTAGTAGATACGAATGAAAAACTGCTGAATACGGTTGGCGATAAGTTTCTTCTGGAAGAACGCTTGACGGACTTTAATGCCATGTTGGAAGATAAAACCATCGACGCCGTCCATCTGGTAACACCGCCTGCTACTCATGCTCCCCTATCTATACAGGTGATGAACGCTGGAAAGCACTGTGCCTGTACCATTCCGATGGGAATGAGTATCGATGAATTGTACCAAGTCATCGATGCTCGAAAAAGAAGCGGGAAACACTATATGTTTATGGAGACCTCCGTCTATGGTCGAGAGTTTCTGTATGTGAAGAACCTTTACGAAAAAGGAGAGCTGGGCAGAATACAGTTCATGCGCTGCGCGCATTATCAAGATATGGAAGGATGGCCGGACTACTGGTTGGGCTTTCCTCCGCTGATGCATCCTACCCATGCGGTAGCGCCTTGTCTGATGTTGTTGGGCAAGCGTCCGGAAACCGTATATTGCAAGGGCTCCGGCAAAGTACGTAAAGAAGTGGAAGCTCCCTATGGTTGTCCATACGCCTTTGAGTCAGCTCTGATCTCCCTAAAAGACAGTGATGTAAGCATTGAAATGGCTCGGTTCCTCTACCACGTAGCCCGAGGCTACACTGAAAGTTTCAACATATATGGTGAACGAAAAAGTTTTGAATGGCAGCAGTTGGAATCGGAACAACCGGTACTGTTCTCCATGGCGCTTGGTGCAAATGCTGAACATGTTATGAACGATTACGGTCGAGGCGGCCTTGTGACGGAAGAACGTATCCAAATCCCCGACTATGCAGATCGTTTACCGGCGGAAATTGGGCGCTTCACCAAACAAACAGTGTATGATGACAGCAATCCTCATCTATCGTTCCTGCAAGGCGGTGGCCATGGTGGTTCTCATCCTCATTTAGTCCACGAGTTTGTCCGAAGCATTCTGGAAGATCGAACTCCGGTTCCCAGCGATATTGACGGCGCCTACTGGACCGGTGTAGGAATCTGCGCTCACCAATCTGCCATGGACGGTGGCGTGGTAAAACGTGTACCTGTTTTCGAATAGAAATCTTCTTTAGAATCCATAAATTCAACCAGACAGCCGTATTCCCTTGCCTTGAAGGGAACACGGCTGTCTTTTACTGTCTGTTTTTACACACCTATTTCCCCATAGGTTGGGTAGCTACGTAATGAAGCGCTCCGTCAGTGTTAAATTCATCCTTACAATAGCAAAAAGCAAAGAGCAAAACAACCGACCATTGGTTGAGTCCTCGCTTAAAACCATATTCTTCTTTTGTCTGTCTTCCGGCTTTACACAAGGGGGAGCTGTTGTTTCGCGGAAGCAAAATTCTCAACCGAAAGCCATCTTTTTTGCTGACATTGACGCGGGAAATGGCCCCTTTATATCAAGAAAGAAAAAACGGAAATGCCGCAGTTGTACAAAAAGAAAAAGTAAGAATCAAATCTCTGACTCAGCCGATGGCTTTTGACGGTTAAAACA
>CABRZL010000229.1 GCA_902475435.1 uncultured Eubacteriales bacterium
CTCCGGTTGTGGAGGGGTATCTAACTGCACTCCGGAAGATTGCCCAGGATTTTAATGTGAAAGACGATATATCCGTAAGCACTCTGAGTAGGTTTAACGATATGTTTTTGGTGGAAAAACAAGAAGAGGACGAAGAGGAAGTTCAGGAAGCCTTGCTTTCTGTCGTCAGTCAGGCGCTTTCTTCTTTTGAATCGATGCGAGTAGCAGAGGGGGAAACGCTGAAAACTGACCTGCTTCAGAAAGCGGATGAGATTTTGGAGCTTGTATCCCGGGTAGAGGCACGCAGCCCTGTGACAGTAGCGATTTACCAGGAGCGTTTGTTGCATAAGATGCGCGAAGTGCTGGATAATAATTCCATTGACGAGGCGCGGATTATTCAAGAGGCGGCCATTTATGCAGATAAAGTAGCGGTTGACGAGGAGACCGTTCGATTGCGTAGCCATGTGGATCAGCTCAAAGGAATGCTGAAAGAAGGCGGTGTCATTGGCCGAAAGTTGGATTTCCTGATGCAGGAAATGAATCGGGAAGCAAATACCATTGGCTCAAAAGGAAATGATGTGGAACAGGCCCGCAACGTAGTCGATATCAAATCTCAGTTGGAAAAAATCCGCGAGCAGATTCAAAATATTGAATAGGAGCTCATTTTATGCAGCTTATGAACATTGGCTTTGGAAATATGATTTCGGCAGATCGACTTCTGGCCGTGGTATCTCCAGATGCAGCCCCTATCAAAAGGCTGGTGCAGGAGGCAAGGGAACATAGCATGCTCATCGACGCCAGCTGTGGCAGAAAAACAAAATCTGTACTTGTTATGGATACCGACCATGTAATTTTATCCGGGTTGTTGCCGGAAACAATTGCTAAACGTGCAGGATTTGATATAATGGAGGAGCAGACAGAGGAGGAGTCATAAGAATGGAACGCGGTAAGCTGCTTGTGATTTCGGGACCATCTGGAGTGGGAAAAAGTACAGCGATAACTGGTATGCGGCAACGTCATCCGGAGATGTTTTTTTCCGTTTCTGTAACCACGCGCCCAAAACGTGCCGGGGATCAAAACGGAGTAACATATTGGTTTAAAAGCAAAGAAGAATTTGAGTCCATGGCAAATGATGGGGATTTTTACGAATATGCCGAATATGCGGGGAACTATTATGGCACACCTAAAGCACCGGTAGAACGGCGACTAGATGAAGGCATCGATGTGATTATGGACATCGATGTTCAAGGGGCGCTTCAGATTCAGCGGTGTTGTCCGGATGCTGTTCTCGTTTTTTTAGTAGCGCCTTCCTTTTCTTTGTTAGAACGGAGGCTTCGAGGAAGAGGAGATACTTCAGAGGAAGACATGGAAAAGCGCCTGAAAAAGGCGCGCTGGGAATACTCACAGGCACATAAATATGATTATATTGTAGTTTCCGATACGCTTCAGCGTACCGTAAATGATATAGATTGTATACTGACGGCAGAAAAATTGCGTGCCGCCCGAAGAATGAAATTATTGCAATTGGAGGAATCATTATGATGCTGTACCCACCGGTACCGCAGATGCTCAAGAGCGTTAATAGCCGCTATCTGCTTGTAAATGTCATTGCGCGCCGGGCTCGTCAGATAGCCATTGAGGCGGAGGAATTCAAGGTTCCACTTGACAAAAAGCCAGTGAGCCAGGCAATTGATGAAATTGCGGAAGGAAAGTTAACCGCAGAAATGAAAGAAGAATATTTGCGTTGAGCTTTGAAATAGACGGGAAGGCCGTCTTGCCTCGCGCCGGGGCCTGACTGTTCGGGCCGTGGCGGGAGGCTTTTGTCCGTATCCCGAAGGAGACGGTAACATGACGATTGCAAAAATTGCTGTAGCGGCTGCTGTGTATTCCATTGATAAGCCCTATGACTATTTATTGCCGAAGACATTAGAAGAAAAAGCAAATCCCGGCATGCGAGTTGTGGTGCCATTTGGGAAAGGAAATCGTCGAAGCGAAGGGATTATTCTGTGGCTGGAATCTCTGCAGGAACAGCGAAATCTAAAGATGGTGGAATCCCTGCTGGACGAAGAACCGGTGATGGATGACAGGATGATTCGATTGGCTGCTTTCTTACGGGAACGATATTTTTGTACGATGTTTGATGCAGTGCGAGCTATGCTGCCGGC
>CABRZL010000230.1 GCA_902475435.1 uncultured Eubacteriales bacterium
GGCTTGCCGCCTACGCCGGACAGTACCCTGACCAGTGCCGCCAGACCGACACAGACCCGGACACGGGCTGCATGGAGTTTGAAATCCGCAAGGGTCGTTTCTCTTTCCGTCTGACCGCCCCATACAGAGAGGAACGCCGGAGAGCCGCCAGTGAAGCGGCGAAAGCTGCCGCGAGCAATCTCACGCGAAGTATGATATAATTTTTTTGAAAAACTTTTCTCTTTCATTTAGTATTTGCCGCGAAAACCGTAGTATATAGGTGAAGCCGGAAAGGAGGTGGCGCAATGATTGATGATGAAAAAATTATTGAGTTATTTTTTGAGCGTTCCGAGCAAGCCATACGGGAGCTGGACATTAAATACGGAAAAATCTGCCACAACCTCTCGTATAACATCGTGAACAGCCGACAGGACGCAGAGGAATGCGTCAATGACGCTTACTTAGGCGCATGGAACGCCATTCCCCCGGTACGCCCGAACCCGTTGCTTAGTTACATTGTGAAAATAGTGCGAAACATTTCCCTCAAAATCTATTGGAGAAAGGAAGCAGCCAAACGAAGCGGACACTATACGATTGCCTTAGAGGAAATCGAGGGCTGTATCGCAGACCAAAAAACCGTGGAAGATGAAATTGAAGCCAGAGAGTTAGCCCGTATCATCGAAGCATTTTTGGATACGCTGACCGTAAAAGAGCGCGTTATCTTCATGCGCCGCTATGCGTATGCAGATACCTACGCGGATATAGCAAAGCGCGTAGGTATCTCTGAAAAAAATGTATCCGTCCGGCTTGCTCTAATCCGCCAGAAGATGAAGCAATATTTGATTGAAAGAGAGGTATTCGTATGAACGTAAAATTGTTTTCTGAAGCCCTGAGCGAAGTCAACGACAAGTATTATGAGGAAGCCGCAAACTACCATTGTAAAAAGCATGGGTGGGTAAAGTTTACATCTTTAGCAGCTTGTGCCGCTATTGTGTTAGCAGTATCATTTGCGACTTTGTGGAAGCTTCCAAGTCAAACTACGCCGCAGCCAGAATATGAACCGCCAATCATTACAAACCCGGATAATCAGTCGGACAATCCTGAGCAAGGTATTAGTCTTAACCTCAATGAAATTAAGGAACTCAATGCCACGAGTGGAAGTATCGCTCTTATGGCAGATGATTATACCGCAATGTCTTATGAAGAACTGCTCAGATATTTTGATGTATCACTCCCAATTACAGAAACGCTTCCCTACCTTACACTCCAGAGCAATGATTTTGGTATTTACCAAACAGATAATCGTGGAATTTATTATGATGGGAATTTTATTGAGTTCCGAAATTCTGGTGGAACGCAGGACATAAACATCGTCCTTTCTAAAGTGTTTAAGCACACTTCAGATGTTTTCGATTTAAGTGCGGACGAGTTACAATTTACAGAAATCAATGGCAGGGAGCTTGCAGTTTTCCACTACACAAATGAAAATGGAACAGATTGCTATTATGCTGAATTTCTGCAAAATGATGTTGCCTTCGTGGTCAGTTCAGAAAATATTTCTGCGGAGGATTATGCGACATGCCTGCAAGTCTTAGTTGAAAAAGCACAGCAAAACAGCGGCTCTGTCAACACCATCACAGGTGAAATTGTTGTAATCGACCCATACGCAAATCACATAGGAGTTCGTTTGGATAAGGAACAGGCCCCGGAATATAGCAGCGTATATGGAATTGACCTGCCAGACGGACAATCTGCCGGGGATTATTCGCTTGGCGACCGTGTAGAGGTAATGTATACGGGAGAGCCAGCAACCATTTTAACGATATGGGCAGAGCAACTTGTAGATATTAAATTATTGAAGTAAGCACAAAAAATATTACAGAGGGACAGTCGAGAAATCGGCTGTCCTTTTTCTATGCCGACGGGCAGAAAGGAGTGACCAGCCATGACAAAACCGAGAGAGAAAACCCGTGAAGAACTGCAAGCCGAGATTGAGGACGGAAAGAAGAAAATCCGGCAGTTTGAGAACCGGGAAAAGATGTTGCGTCAAAAGCTATCCAAAGAGGAACGCAGAACACGCAGCCACCGCCTTATCGTCCGGGGCGCGGTCTTTGAAAGCATTGTGCCGGAAGCAAAGAACATGACCGACGAGGAAGCCACAG
>CABRZL010000231.1 GCA_902475435.1 uncultured Eubacteriales bacterium
CTGTTTCCATGTTACAGGCAATGCTGCAGGTAAAAGTGGACGGAATCTTTGGAACACAGACAGAAACTTCACTGAAAGCATTTCAGAAAAATGTAAAGATCACAGTCGATGGAATCTGCGGAGCAGAAACCTGGAAGAAAGTGGTTGAACATATGAATGCAGATCGCTGAAGTATTATAAATGAATTCTGTTTTGAAAATATTGGGCAATAGATTTTAACCAACTAAAATAATTCCAAATAAATTTCCTGTGGGATTGAGAATATCCGCTTAACCCATTTTACAAAAAAGATCAAAGGGAAAATCCATCGATTATTTGATGGATTTTCCCTTAATGTTTTTTATTTACGCATTTTTCAGTGCCTGATCCAGATCTTTGATAATATCGTCCACGTTTTCAATACCAATGGAAAGGCGGATCATTCCAGGAGAAACTCCTGCTTCAACCAGCTGTTCATCGTTCATCTGGCGGTGGGTATGGCTGGCAGGATGAAGAACCATGGTAATGGAAGCAGCAACGTGTGTGGCGATGGTTGCAAGTTTCAGACTGTCCATAAAGCGGACTGCCGCATCACGACCGCCGGTCAGTTCAAAGGAGATAACACCGCAGGTACGGCCGTCCTTCATATATTTCTGAGCCAGTGCATGATATTTATCATCCGGAAGTCCGGCATAATTTACGTGAGAAACTTTTTCGTGTGCATTTAGGTATTCGGCGATCTTCTGGGCGTTGGAGCAGTGACGCTCAACACGCAGCGGAAGTGTCTCCAGTCCAAGATTCAGAAGAAAACAGTTCATTGGAGACGGAATAGAACCCAGATCACGCATCAGCTGGGAAGTGGCCTTGGTGATGTAGGCTTTTTTGCCAAACTGTTTGGTGTAGATCACGCCGTGGTAGGATTCATCCGGCTCGGTCAGGCCGTGATACTTATGGCCGTAAGCATCCCAGTCAAAGTTGCCGCTGTCAACAATGGCGCCGCCTACCTGAACGGCATGTCCATCCATATATTTGGTGGTAGAGTGAGTGACGATATCTGCACCCCACTCGAACGGGCGGCAGTTTACCGGTGTGGCAAAGGTGTTATCCACAATAAGAGGCACGCCATTTTTGTGTGCAACCCGTGCAAATTTCTCAATGTCTAGGACAACCAGTGCTGGATTGGCGATGGTCTCCGCAAAGAGAACTTTTGTGTTCGGTTTAAATGCAGCAGCAATCTCTTCCTCTGTTGCGTCGGTATCAACAAAGGTACAGTCAATGCCAAGTTTTTTGAAAGTAACGGCAAGAAGATTAAAGGTTCCTCCGTAGATCGTAGAAGCAGCAACAACATGGTCACCCGCTTCGCAGATATTAAATACTGCATAGAAGTTGGCAGCCTGTCCGGAAGAAGTCAGGATTGCGGCAACACCACCTTCCAGATCTGCAATTTTTGCAGCAACGGCATCATTGGTCGGGTTCTGGAGACGGGTGTAAAAATATCCATCTGCTTTCAGATCAAATAACTGGCCCATTTCATCGGTGGTGTCATATTTGTAAGTGGTGCTCTGGCAGATTGGAAGCGCGCATGGCTCGCCTTTGGAAGGAGTGTATCCGGAATGGATACATTTGGTTTCTAAGCTGTAATCGTTCATATTTAAAAATCCTTTCTGTTGTGTTTTTGTATAGAAGTTTTGGATACAGATAAGAGAATATATTTATATACTTTATATAAAACTATATGTAATTATAACTCTTTGTGTGTGAAAATACAACAATATTCTCCATAAACCTTACCGGAGTATACGGGAAATAAAACATTGCGTTCTGGTGCACACATAAAATGTTAGAAAATTAACAGATTAAAAAACAGAAAACGTACTGGAAACACACATCCAAAATGAATAGAAATCACGCATAAACGCTGTAAAATCAATAAAAACTTGTGAATAAAGTAACAAATCGTGAAAAACGCATAAAAACAAAATGGAAAATTTGTATAAAAAAGATATTGCGTTCACGTGCACAAAATGATAATATAACATCATCAAAAAGAACACGAAAACAGAAAACAATAAAAGGAGTCAAGCGGATATTCGCAATCCGCTTCGCTACTTGCTCATAACCGAATAACTGC
>CABRZL010000232.1 GCA_902475435.1 uncultured Eubacteriales bacterium
TCTGAGTTCTTTTTATATTTCGAAGATTTTCAAGAGTGAGACGGGGGATACGCCGATCAATTATCTGATCAGTCTGCGGATGCAGAAGGCGCGGGAATTGCTGGATAAGAACCCGGAGCAGTCGATTCAGGCGGTGGCGATGGCTGTGGGGTATGAGGATGCTTATCATTTTAGTAAGTTGTTTAAGAAGTATTTTGGGTTGTCGCCGCTTTATTATAAGGCTCGGATTCCGCAGTAAAGGATAAGTTTGTTGGGGAGGGGGTGAGCCCCAGGAAGCCCGCGCTCCCTCCTCGGTGCGCGCTCAGGTCTGCGTTCGGTTTGAGCCTGTAGTCTCAAACTCGTACTCGACAAGTTCGCGCTTACCGAGGAGAGAGCGCGGGCTTCCTGGGCATTGGACGTTACTGGCACAGACTATTTCCTGTAGGGATGTTTTATGTAAACTCATAATGCATAAAAGATTGAATGAACACTTTATAGTTGCTTCTGCGTGCCTGTCTTTGTTTGGATAGTAGCAAAACAGAGCGGATTCATATCCTTTTTGACATTTTTTTGTACAGTGTTGGATCGTTCTATCCATCTTTGTAGCATATCTTTTCTGGATAATTACCAGCTTCTATTTTTCTTTATTTTTATCTTTTTCTATACCTATATTTCCCTGCGGTAGTTTTGTCTTACAGATGCCACACCAGATTTTGGGCTGGGACTACTTCGTACTCGCCGGCTTTGGCGCCTACGCGGAGGTAGACATTTTGGATTCCGGCCTGGATGATGAGGCGGGAGCATAGAGGGCAGGGTTTGGCGCGGTGGATGGAGTTGTCGCCGGGGTTGATACCGGCTAGGTAGAGGTCGGCGCCAATGGTCTGTTCGCGGGAACAGTTTAACAGGGCGTTTTGTTCGGCGTGGATGGCGCGGCAGAGACCGTAGCCTTCGCCCTGGTGCATGCCGAGTTGGATTCTTGGGCATACGCCGAGGTCACAGCAGTTGTCATAACCCCGCGGGGAGCCGTTGTAGCCGGTGGAGATTACCACATCGTCTTTTACGATCACGGCACCGTATTTTCGTTTGATGCAGGTGCTTCGATAGGCAAATGCTTCTGCTACGTTCAGGTATGTATCTATTTTGGATATTCGTTTTGTTCCTTCCGGACCTACCATGTTGGTTCCTCCTGATTGTCTTTTCGCAACTGTTCAGTATCTTCACCGTTATGCTATCTACTGGATAGTTACTTTTTTATTATTTTTCTTTCTATAGGATAGCTCAGAAATGATGTTTTGTAAACTGCATCTCGTAGACTCTCGTTGTCTGTTTTCTGCTTTCAAACCGGAACGCACCCGAAATGCGGCACAACACATGCAAAAAGCAGACAGTAACAACTGTTCAAAGTTATTCCTGTCTGCTTTCTTTATCCGCAAGCCTGTTTGTATTCCATCAGTTTCCGGCGTGCCTGCTGGTTCAGGTGGCGGGGTACCTGGATCTGGACGGTGACGTACTGGTCGCCGTGGACGTTCGGATTTTTCATGGATACAATTCCTTTTCCACGCAGCCGAATCTTGCTGCCCGACTGGGTCCCTTCTTTGATTTTACAACTGACATCCCCGTATAATGTGGATACTCTGGCTTCTCCGCCGAGAGCGGCAGTTGTGTATGGGATATTGACGGTGGTATAGACATCGGCACCTTTCCGTTCGTATCCCGGTTTTGTTCCGACTTTTGCTCTCAGGAGCAGATCACCCGGTTCACCGCCTCCGATTCCCGGATGACCTTTTCCACGCAGCCGCACGCTCTGTCCGGTATCGATTCCCGCAGGAATGTGCACTTTCAGGGTGCGGTTGCCGTCGGCTTCCTGCAGTGTGATCATCTTATCGCAGCCAAATGCCGCTTCATCAAAGGTAAGCGAAATTTCCGCTTCCAGATTCTCCCCTTTTCCGGAATAGGTTCCGTGAAATCCATGATTACCATAGAATCCATCGTTTCCGCCCTGATGGAACTGCTGATAGAATCCGCTGCCGTTATGAAATCCTCCGCTGTAGAAGTTTCCGCCTTTTGTTCCCTGACGAAACATATTTCCAAACAGATCTCCGAAGATATCATCTCCATCGGATCCGG
>CABRZL010000233.1 GCA_902475435.1 uncultured Eubacteriales bacterium
AAATTTTGATGCAGTGGTTGCTTCCATGGAAGCACTCGATACCCAGCTTGGTCGTATTGTAGAAGCGTCAGAACGCTTTGGATATACACTGCTTGTAACTGCGGATCACGGGAACGCGGATGTAATGTTAGAGAAAGACAAAAATGGTCAACTTCAGATACGTACAGCGCATTCTTTGTCTCCGGTTCCGTTTATTATGGTGGGCGGACAGGGCAAAATTAAGCAGGGAAAGTATGGCCTTTCCAGTGTCGCGCCTACTGTGGCTGAATTGCTGGGATTGCCGGTACCATCTGCTTGGGATCCGTCTTTATTAGAGAGATAGGTAAAAATCCCTTTTGATACAGGTAATTTACAAATTTCCTCTTGTGCTTTTACAAAAAATGTACTAAAATATGCAGAGTGTCCATTGGACATATTGCAACTGATTTAAAGGAGGTCAATCCTTATGATGCGTCTTACCACGGACAAAGGTATTGTCACCATTAGCAGCGAAGTCTTTACGAATATAGCCGGTATGGCTGCGTCCTCTTGTTTTGGGGTGAAAGGTATGGCGGTCCGCTCTGTTACGGATGGACTGGTGCATTTGTTACGCCGGGAAGCCATGGGAAAAGGCGTGCTGGTTACCTATAACGATGACAACACTGTTTCTATTGATCTTCATATCATGATCGACCATGGCGTCAATATTGCCGCAGTTGGCCCCGCAATTATTAACGAGGTGAATTATGTAGTAACGAAAATGACTGGGGCTGAGGTCAAAATGGTCAATGTCTTTATTGATTCCATTAGCGTTGATTAATATGTAAGAAAGGTGAGAATAACTCTCATCCTGGAGGTGCAACACACTTGAAAGAATTTATCAGTGGGGCTGATCTGAAGGAAATGTTTATCAGCGCGGCCGCTTCGGTTGATCTGAATAAGCAGCAGATCAATGATTTAAACGTATTTCCGGTGCCCGACGGTGATACTGGAACAAATATGGCTTTGACTTTAGGGAACGCAGCAAAAGAACTTCAAAAATCTCCGGATGATATTACAGTGGGGCGGTGTGCAGAGATTGCAGCTGCAGCACTGTTACGGGGCGCACGAGGGAATTCCGGCGTGATTACGTCATTGCTATTCCGTGGCTTTTCTAAATATATGAAGGATAAAGTCACCGCCGATGGCGCAGATTTTTCTGCAGCCCTCTCGGAAGGCGTTGAAGCAGCATATAAAGCTGTTATGAAACCAACAGAAGGGACAATTCTTACAGTATCTCGTGTCTCGGCGGAGACAGCTACCGAAGCTTGTGCTGAAACAACGTCTATTGAAAATATCTTGGATGTCGCAATTGTCAGTGCAAAAGCGGCACTTGAGGAAACGGTCAACCAGAATCCGGTTTTGAAAAAAGCGGGTGTGGTGGATGCAGGCGGCAAGGGCTTTGTCGTGATTTTAGAGGCTATGAAAGCGGCCATGCTGGGAGAGCCTGTTGTGGCAGAACCACAAGCGGTCGAAGAAGTGAAGGAGCAGGCGACTTTTTCGGATTTTGCCGAGGAAGATATCACATTTAGTTATTGTACGGAATTCATTGTATCACGTCAGAACAGCCGAGATCCAGAGCTGCTTCGTTCTTTTCTTGGGAATATCGGAGATAGCTTGGTGTTGGTGGATGACGATGAGATTATAAAAGTTCATGTCCATACGGATAACCCCGGTACTGCCATTCAGGAGGGGTTGAAATATGGTCAATTGGTGACAGTCAAGGTGGAAAATATGCGTCTCCAACATACAGAAAAGGTAATGAGCCAGGCAGAATTGGAGAGCAATGAGACACGTAAGATAGCAGCACCCGAAAAGAAATATGGTGTTGTTGCAGTTTGTGCCGGTGCAGGAATTGCCGATATGTTCCGAGATCTTGGAGTAGATCAGATTGTTTCTGGTGGCCAGACGATGAACCCGTCAACTGAGGATATCCTTAAAATGATTGACGCTACGCCTGCAGAAATTGTCATTGTATTACCAAATAATAAAAATATTTTTATGGCG
>CABRZL010000234.1 GCA_902475435.1 uncultured Eubacteriales bacterium
GGCAGATTAACTCGTGCCCCCACCTGATAGGGTTTTCCCTTTTTAATGAACGGCTTGAGCTTTTCCCGAATAACATCTCCCGGCACAACTAACTGAATTGTACCGTTTACAGAGCGTTTCTTTCGACCGATTGAATCAACCACTTGCTTTGTGTTCTCTTGAGATTTTGTAATTTCGTATCCCAGAAAACGCACTCGTTTATCCGACAGATTGGTGATTTTCGTTTTTTCCCGGCTCAATTCAAGATGAAGTTCCTTTTGCATGAAACCTGCAATTCTTTCCTTGATTTCATTCGCTGTTGCCTTGCTGCCGATGATACAGACCACAAAATCGTCCGCATAGCGCACATATTTTACACGCTGATAGTTTTTATCCATAGGGTCTAAGGCAGGGATATTCTGCATTTGCCGCAGGTACTCATCCGCTTGTTCCTGATTGCCTTTCTTTTTTGCACGGTTTCGTTTGTATTGGAGAATCTGATATTCACGATATGGTCTCCGCTGTTTCCCTTTGGTGTATTCAGCAGATATTCCTTCCATGAACTTATCAAACTCGTGCAGATAAATGTTGGCCAAAATGGGGCTGATGATGCCGCCCTGCGGTGTTCCCGACAGCGAATTGTACTTCTGGTTGAATTCCAAATATCCGGCTTTCAGGAATTTCCGAATAAGCTCAAGAAATCTACCGTCATCAATCTTCTTCGAGAGTATCTTTAACAATATTTCATGGTCGATATGGTCGAAGCACCCGGTGATATCGCCTTCAATTACCCAGTTGGTTCCCCTACAGGTGCTTTTAATTTGATACAGTGCGGTGTGACAGCTTCTATTAGGCCGAAAACCGTGCGAATTATCGCTGAAAATTGGCTCGTAGATTGCCTCTAAAATCTGCCGTACTACTTCCTGTACCAGCTTGTCAGCAAAGGCAGGGATACCCAAAGGTCGCATTTTACCGTTCTTCTTGGGGATATATGTCCTTCGGACGGGTTTTGGTTGATAGCGTTCCCATTTGAGCAGTTCTATCAGTTGAGAAATTTGCTTCCTGCTAAAACCGTCAATGGTTGTCCCGTCTGTTCCGGGCGTCATATTGCCTTGCTTAGCATGGATTTTTTGATATGCCCGCAAAAAGAAGTCCTCATTGAAAAGATTTCTGTAGATACGGTCATACCGGTGTGATTCATCTTGTTTGGATTTTTGCTTTAGTATTGATAATACCGTTTCAGCTTTTTGCATTTCGCATACCTCCATTCGATTATCAATAGAATGACCTGCCGCCCTTCGCCATGTATGCGGCTTTCCCGCACTCGGACTACTATGGCGGCTCCGTTGCCATGCCGGATATTCAGTGTCATCTCCCTCGCTTTTCACACTTGGGATTTATCGCCATAGGGCATTACACATAGCATTTCTGCGTTCTGGTTTAGGCAATCTCCGTTTAGTCGTATTGATACATTGGGTGTGGTTTAGGTTTCCGTTCATTCCTTTTACATACTTCCTGTATGCCGGGACATTTTCAGAGAGTATCAGTGACGACAACGGTTTCACTGATAGAAATTGTCCATGTGCGCAATCAGTCTTCGCACATCTCCACACTTAGAGCAAAGAAACTGGATTTAAAGCAGTTTAGCCTTAACCATGCCACGCCTTTGGTCTCGCATATCCCGCTTATACACTGATTTCAAACGTATATGCTTTTCCGCCATGCTCTTGTCCCCTTTATCTTTCGATTCCGGGTTAGGCGGCTAACCAACTGGATTTCTCTCCAATCCAGTACCTCTTTAGGCATTATCAATACGCCCTTACGGACGCACGTCATCGGTATGCTTGATGATGGCGATGTCGCCCTTGATGACCTGTTCCGTCACGTCGTTGGCGGTATCGTTCAGCTCAATCTCATACAGCTCCGGTTCCGCGCCTACCTTGTGGATGGTGGAATCCAGCAGGTAGCCCTCGCTGGGGCTGATTTCACGGATTGTCCAGTCCGAATCGCAGACGTAATATCCGGTGGTGAACTG
>CABRZL010000235.1 GCA_902475435.1 uncultured Eubacteriales bacterium
TTGCCTATATGGGTTTAAACACAATTGGAACTGCATTCGCCTCTTTTACGGCGCAATGTTTTGGAGCCGGGAAAAAAGAACGTATCTGGCAGGGATTTCGCACGACCATCATAATTTGCCTTGTTATTACAGCTATAATCATTTTTCTTTTCCAGCTGATTCCTGGTCAATTGATTAACCTGTTCATCGACGGAGACTCCGCCCCAATGGTAATCGAAGCAGGAACAAATTATCTTCGCATCATTTCTCCTGTATATAGCGTTATTTGCTTCATTATTGCTACTGGTGGACTTTTACGCGGAGTTGGCCGCAGTTTTGCATTCTTCATTGAAACGCTACTTGAATTTATTGTACGAGTCGTCATGTGTTTCGTATTGACTAAGGTACTCATGAGCTATACAGGTCTTTTGTGGGCATGGTATTTTGGATCCTCTTTCGGATTCCTAATGTGTTTGGGCCTTAGTCTTCAAACATATCGAAAAAGCAAGCTTCTAATAATTCACAAAAATATTTAAGAATAAAATTTGACAAATACAAGAAGCCCGCGTTTAATCGGGCTTCTTGTATTTTCTCCATTATTTATTTTCCAGCAGCGTCTACACAAGATTTTATAGCTTCGATTACAGCACTCCGCATTCCACGTTTCTCTAATTCTGATACGGCACGAATTGTGGTACCACCGGGCGAACACACCTCATCCTTCAACACACCGGGATGTTTCCCCGTCTCCAGTACCATTTTGGCCGCTCCAAGCACCGCTTGAGCCGCCATTTGATACGCCTGCTCTCTTGGAACTCCCGCATAACATCCCGCGTCCGCCATCGCCTCAATAAACATATACACATAAGCAGGACTTGAGCCTGTGAGTGCGGATACCGCGTTCATTAACCGTTCTGGAACTATTGCGGTATCACCCGCCAAAGAAAAGAGTTGCAAAACCTTCGCTTGTTCCTCTTTAGTAATCTGATCGCCGAAGCTAAACGCCGTCATCCCTGCCTGAACTGCAGCTGGAGTATTTGGCATTGCTCGGACGATCTTCTTGTCTGCGCCTAATACTTCTATATAGGATTTTAACGTAAGACCTACTGCAATTGATACTACAATCTGTTCCTGACTTATAACCGGAGCAATTTCTTGCAGAACCGATGGCATTACAATAGGTTTAACGGCCAATAAAATTAAATCAGCTCCATCAATTACCTCTAAGACAGAATTGGTCGGTATTGCCCCGGTGCGGGTACAGACGGCCTCTAGTTTATCCCGCCCTAGATTGTAGGCCCGCATCGTATTTCCCTTGTCCAAGGCGAACGCGTCCATCAAAGCACCGCCCATATTTCCAGTCCCTATGATTCCAATCTTCATGCTTTATCCCTCCAGCACACCGCTCCGCGCAATCCGCTCAACTGCTCGTTGCATTTCCACCTGTGTCCTAACCAGAGCAAACCGAACACATCCTTCTCCCAGTGCTCCGAATGCACTCCCTGGGGTAACCAGAACTCCTGCTCGCTCTAGTAAAGCAATACAAAACGCCTCACTGGAAGACCAAGTCTCCGGAATCTTCGCCCATACAAACATTGTGCCGGCTGGTTTTTGAATGTTCCATCCAATTTTTCCTAGTTCCTCCACCAAAAAATTTCTACGCAGCGTATAGGCCTTTCGTACCTCTTCTACGCAGCTTTGATCTCCCGTAATTGCTGCAATCGCTGCTTTTTGAATCGGAAGAAAAATGCCAAAGTCCAAATTGGATTTTAGCGTTCGAAGATTACATACCACATCTGGATTACCCAAGCAGAAGCCAATCCGCGCGCCAGCCATTCCGTAGGTTTTAGATAACGAGTTAAACTCAACCCCAACTTCCATTGCTCCGGGATGGCTTAAAAAGCTTCCACAAACAGCTCCATCATAAACCAACTCCGAATAAGCATTGTCATGAATTACAATAATATCATGCTTCTTTGCAAAAGCGATCAGGTCATCATAGAAGCTGTCCGGTGCCAGCGCACAAGTAGG
>CABRZL010000236.1 GCA_902475435.1 uncultured Eubacteriales bacterium
CAAAGCTGCTGAGCAGAGGTCAGCAAGGAGTGTGTCTGAACAGTACGGCTTGCAGATCCATCGTGGAACTGCAGGCCGTTCGCCTGTTTCGGATGCTTCTGTCCATACCATAAAAACGTCAGCAGATACCAAAAGAACGATTAAGCAGTCTGCCAGAAGCGCAGGAAAAACCGTCAAGGCAGCGGCAAAAGGCTCTGTAAAAACAACCGAAAGAAGCGTAAAAACAGCACAGGCAACTTCCAAAGCTGCCATTAAGACCACGCAGCAGGCCACAAAAACAGCACAGGCAGCGGCAAAGGCTTCGGCAAAAACCGCACAGAAAGCAGCACAGGCAGCAAGAGTCTCCGCAAAGGCGTCTGCTGCTGCGGCTAAAACAACCGTGAAAGCTACCATAGCAGCTGTCAGAGCGATTATTGCAGGGACAAAAGCATTGATAGCGGCGATTGTTGCAGGCGGCTGGATTGCAATAGTGATCATTTTGATCGTGGTATTGCTTGGGTGTGCAATCTCCCTGTTTGGCGGCGGCAGTGAAAGTAATTCCTATACCCCTGTCAGTGCAGAAGTAGAAGCCTACGATCCGCTGATCCAGGAATATGCAAGGCAGCATGGGATTCCTGAATATGTGGAACTTATCAAGGCGGTCATGATGCAGGAGTCTGGGGGACAGGGAAACGACCCCATGCAGGCGTCGGAATGTGGGTATAACACACAGTATCCCAATACACCGAATGGCATTACAGACCCGGAATATTCCATCAATGTCGGTATCCAGAATTTAGCTGCCTGTCTGAATGCCGCACAAGTAGAAAGCCCTGTTGACATGGATCGGATTAAACTGGCCCTGCAGGGATATAACTTCGGAAATGGCTATATTTCATGGGCGCAGACCAATTACGGCGGCTACACTTATGCTAATGCGGTTGAATTTTCTACGATGCAGGCAGAACGATTGGGATGGGACAGCTACGGCGATACCCAATATGTTTCTCATGTACTGCGCTATTATCCCTTCGGACGGGCATTTACCGGCGGTGGTAATCAGGCAATCGTGGAAGTTGCCCTGACGCAGCTTGGCAATGAGGGCGGACAGCCCTACTGGTCATGGTATGGGTTCAGCAGTCGGGAAGAATGGTGCGCCTGCTTTGTCTCATGGTGTGCGGAACAATGCGGCTATATCGAAGGCGGATTTATCCCGAAATTTGCAGGATGTGTCAGCGGTGCAAACTGGTTTAAAGAACGGAACCAATGGCAGGACAGAAATTATGAGCCTACTGCGGGAGATATTATTTTCTTTGACTGGGAAAGTGACGGCACAACCGACCATGTAGGTATTGTAGAGAAATATGAAAATGGAGTTGTCTACACCGTAGAAGGAAATTCCGGTGATGCGGTAAAACAAAGACAATATACAGTTGGGAGCAACTCTATCTATGGATATGGCACCCCAGCCTATTAAAAATCAGCAAAAGAAAACCAGAGGATTTTATTCCTCTGGCTCTTTTGCTTTACATAGTCCGTTCACAGTTGCTTCTATAACGGACAGTTCTCTATCATTGAGTTTGTCGAGCTGTGCGTCTAAGCGTCTGCGGACAGAACTTTTCTTAACTTCTTTTTCAGGAAATATGTATTCATCAACAGACACATCGAACATGGTTATCAGCTGAATAAACAGCTCAATACTGGGATGTTGGCCCTCGTTTTCAATGGACTGAATGTGTCGTGGAGCATATCCAATAATCCCGGCAAGCTGCTCCCTGGTCATTCCTCTGGCTTCACGGGCTTTTTTGATCGCCTGTCCAATGGGCATAAAATCAAAGTCAAAATTGTTGTTTCTTTCGTCCATAAGCTCACCACCTTGTAGCAATATAATGTTACTTTTCTATTGTACAGAGGTCAGAGTTCTTATGAAACGATGTGATATTTCTTGGACTAAGAGATTATATATCTGGTTACAAGAAATATAAATTCACATTTCAAAACTTGTATTGTTCGAA
>CABRZL010000237.1 GCA_902475435.1 uncultured Eubacteriales bacterium
AACAGTTTTTCCAATCGTTACACTTTCAACACCGTCAATGTTCTCAATCTGCTCTATAAAATGCTCATCAAACTGCGGAAGTTCTTTTGTGTCACGCTCATATTGCGTAAATTGAGTATCCATGTACTCAAAGTTGTAATCGTAATATTCCTCTATATAATTTTCGCCTTTGATACTTCCGACTATTCCGTTTACGCCTAAGATCACGGTAATCCCCATAAACAAAGACATAAATACAAGGATTGCCCGCTTCTTATCCCGAAAAACATTATGAAACGCCATTACAGACAGCTTGCCGCCATTTGTTGAGTTCCTGCTTTTCTTTTTCGAGGGTGCGAAATTTTGGTATCGCAGGGCTTCTACCGGGGAAATCTTCGCTGCCTTTTTCGCAGGAGCATTGCACGCAATCCAAACCGTTATGGTAGAAAAGAGAATGGACAGGATATAAATGGACGGGTGGAAAAACACCTCAGCGTCCATAGCCGATTTGCCCTCCACAAATCCTTGCCGCAAGAACATTGGAACGATTCCGAACGATGTTGCTGCGGCTAATACAATACCGATAGGGATTCCGATACAGGCGAATGTAAGTGCCTGCCTTTTTACAAGTGTTTTGATCTGTGCCTGTGTCGTGCCAAGCGTTTTCATCAGCCCATAAAAACGGGTGTCCTTTGCAATGGAGATATACAGGACATTATAAATCAGCAGATAACCGCTGCCGACAATAAACAGTACCAAGAGAATCACCATCGCAATCACAGAGCCATTGGAAGAGCTCATAGAAACCGCACCGTGAAAGGCTTGATCTTCATTTAACTGCACATCGTCCTGAATATGCCAAAAATCGTCCGGCATTTTATTCAGGGAAAGGGAAAGAACACCGTCCTCCTGTAAAGTGTATCCCGCATTTGTGCAATAGCTTTCCGACACGAAACCCATTCCCACACCTGTATAGGAATGAAACCAGCCGCTTAAAGTGAAAGTTCTTTCCTGCTGACCGTTTTTATCATAATACGATAGAGGAATCTCCATATTCAGTGTCGGGTTTTCAATTCCAAGCTGTTCAAGAGTAATATTGAAGGGCAATGGAAAGTTCACGCCCCTCGTCATTTTTCTCAGCAACCGAGCCGACCATATACTGCGTACCAATCGTTTTCACATAATCCAAAGATTTGATTTGCTGTTCCTGCTCGGTTGTAGGCAGCGCAAGGGAAACATCGGCGCTCGTGCCTGCGGTACGCACCTGCATGAGCTCCATATTTTCCATATAGTTAATACCCAAGCTGAAAACCGTGGTAATCATAAAGGTCGTAAGAACGATGGCAAACACCGCAAACAGGTTACGGGTGCGATTTGCTTTCATCATCCCTTTTTCCACTTTTTTGATTGCCCCCTTGTTTCGGTTAGCGTGCATACTTAACACCTCCCGAAACAACTTTTCCGTCCTCAATTCGGATTGTCCGATCTGCCATCTGAGCGATTTCTTCGTTGTGCGTAATCATAATCGTGGTCTGATGAAACTGTTTGCTGATAGACTGCATCAGTAGAATGACATCCATACTGGTTTTGGAGTCCAGATTGCCAGTCGGCTCATCGGCAAGGATAATAGCGGGCTTGGTAGCCAATGCACGGGCAATCGCTACTCGCTGTTGCTGGCCGCCGGACAGGTTATTGGGCATGTTCTTTAACTTCTTTTCCAGTCCGAGTGTGTGGATGATTTGCCGGACAAATTCTGTATCGGCTTTGGCCCCGTCAATCTCAATGGGGTATACGATGTTTTCGTACACATTGAGGACGGGGAGCAGATTGTAATTCTGAAAGACGAAGCCGATATTCCTGCGCCGGAAAATCGTCAGTTCCTCGTCTTTCATTTTCAAAAGTTCTTTGCCACGGATCGTTACGCTGCCGGAAGTCGGACGATCCAAACCGCCGATCATATTCAGTAACGTG
>CABRZL010000238.1 GCA_902475435.1 uncultured Eubacteriales bacterium
TGTGTCAAAAGTGCGTATACCCAGAACGCGGTACTGTTCCTTTAAGTTCCCGGTCGCTGACATATCAAGATAGATAGCCGGGGTTTCAATGACCGCTCCCATTTCTTTTCTGGCATTCAGAACTTCATGTTTCCGGCTGCTGATTCCGTAAAGCGTATACTCCCCGGAAGTTGCTTTCGGAAAGAAGCTGTTTGGAAGTCCACAGGTAGACGCTCCCTATATCTTCAAGACCGTCCAGACTTTCCGCCTGACTGATAAAATCCTGGCTCACATTCGCTGTATTAAATGGGCTGTAACTGTTGATAATCGTAGTATCTGAAACAGTAAAATCCGTCAAGCTAAAATCGGCAACAAATTTGTCAAAGTCAAATGAGGTCACATAGGTATAGACGCTGTTCAAAAGAACAATGCTGAGTGCAAATGACAAAGTGACGATTGTTACCTTTTTCTTATTCCGTCCGAGATTATTTTTCGCCATCATGGCAGCGCTGATCTGTTTGCTGCGCCGCTGTTCCTTTTTCGCCCCGTTTTGCTCCACATAGTGAAGCGCCTCTATCGGAGAAACTTTAGCCGCAAGCGCAGCAGGTTTCCGGCAACTGATGAAAACCGTAATCAGAGACAGAACGATCGCCGCCAGGAAAATCACCGGATTTACGGTAGTGACTACGCGAATATCGTCCGTCAGCATATCGACGATCACGGGAAGCAGCAGACGGCCAATAGGCCAGCCAAGTAACAAGCCCAGAGGAATCCCCACAAGGGAGAGCCTGACCGCCTTTTTATAGACGATTTTGCGTATCTGCCTTGCGGTTGTTCCCAGAGTTTTCAGCATCCCATAAAAGCGAATGTCCTGTGCGATGGAGATATAAAACACATTATAGATCAGAAGATAGCCCGCGATAAAGATAACCCCAATCCCTGCCACAAGGGGAAGTATGGAGGAAAGACTAACCGTTGCAGTCCCGTAGGCGTCATTGATACTGACCCGTTCCTCTAGGCCGTACCGTGACGTCACTTCCAATAGCTGCTTTTCCATATTCCATTCCGCAGGCACCATCATAATCACGTCAATATAGCCTGTAGATTCGCTGATCGTTCCATCTGTCTCCTCGTGGGCAACGGGTGCAACATCTTCCGCGTATTCCTTGGACAGAAGAATAGTCTGACGATAAGCAACCGCGTCGCCATCCCATACCCCGCATAAGGTAAACGTGTCGGTAAAGGTGCCTGTATCCGTGGTAAAGGACAAATCCACCTGTGTGCCGATTTCATCCGACAGTCCCATCGCCGCCAGGACGATACGGTTGGTGGCAATTTCGTTTTTCCGCTCTGGAAGACGTCCGGTATCCGGGCTGTTGAAGGTCAGCTCGGCATAGACCGCGTCTGCATAGCGTACCTCGGTAGGTGTTTTATGGAAACTTCTCCCGGCCGCGTCTCCGATAATGACGGAATAGCCAGTTTCTTTAAGGTCTGGGTCAGCTGCCAGCGATTCATACTCGTCCCATGAAATATGCTTCACGCCCCCATGCGCCGATGTCCCGATGGTTCTCATATTGCTTTCCTGCATAGCAGTCTGCAAACTGACCGCAATCGTAAACAGGCTGGTAAACAAAAGTGTGGCAAGCATAATCGCTAAAACAGCAATCGTATTTTTCCGGGCTTTCAATGAACGCTTCGTCAGAAGATTCAATGTGGATTTATTATTGTTGCCAAATAAAATATCATTCATATTTCTGCCCCCTTACTGCACGATCTTTCCATCTTCAATCCGAATGATACGGTCAGCAAGCTGGGCGATCTCATTATTATGAGTAATCATTACAAGGGTTTGGTGGAATTTCTGACTGGTTACTTTCAAAAGTCCCAATACATCGCTGCTGGTCCGGCTGTCAAGATTGCCGGTAGGTTCATCAGCCAGAACGATAGCGGGCTTGGAAATCAA
>CABRZL010000239.1 GCA_902475435.1 uncultured Eubacteriales bacterium
AATCAATCTCGGAATCCCTTCAACCTCGTCAAAAATCGTTTCCTCCAGGGTCTCTGTATTGAGGAAGTGGAGAGTCATATCCTTATAATAGTAGAGCCCATTCTCGGAAAGGCAAAATCTGTTATATACGTCATCATCATAGGACGCAAGGGTTTCGGTTTTGCCGTCGTTGACGTTTAACCGGTAAACATTGTCTCGGTCCGTATAATATAAGTAATCGCCTTGGGTAATAAAGGAAAAATACTTCTTCACGTCATCATCGTCTTGTGACGGCACGATCCCGACTTCCTCTTCCTCGGAGTTTTCTGCTTTTCGATACAGGATTTCTCCCATCAGGTTATGCTCCACATCTGGGATAAGATAATAATAGTATCCGTCGTTATACGCTACAAAGCAGGCAGGACCCTCAAGGCCAAGAAAATCTTCCTGTTTACACATCTCGCCGCTATTCAGATCCAGTCGGTAGAAGGAGTACCTGTTGCCGAAGATGAGATAGTCATCAAAGAAGTAAGCGCCTTCTGTTTGAGACAGTAAATTATCTTTATTGAGCTGCTCATAGCTTACAAGGGTGCCGTTTTCCTTGCCGTCTTTGCTGAGCCAATGAATTTCGAATTCTTCGTCGCCCTGCTCTGTGTAATTTGTGTATTCGATAAAACAGATTTTATCATTCCAGAGGAACATGCAGTGCATGGGATACATACTCCATCCATCGCCTTCAATTTTCTCTGTTTCGTATAGAATCTCCGGCTGTCCGCTCAGATCATTGCTGACCCGCTTAATACAGGGCGCCCAGGTTTCGGTCTCACTTAGAAAATATGTATACTGGTCATCGTAAACAACTGTGGAATATCCCAGATTGATAGAGCCGTCGTTGCCTTTAGAGCCGCCTTTCAGGCCGAACACAAAAATCAGCCCCGCGGCAAGAATGACCGCAAGCAGCACGCCGCCAAGAGAAAGGCCGATGATAAGCCCCTTTTTAGATTTCTTTTGAACTGGAGCCGCCGCACCATAGCCCATTTTCCCATTAAAATTAGGCTCCTGCATCAGTGGCTCCGGTTTCGGCATATTCCCCGGTTTTGGCATTTGGATGCTTTCCACTTCATCCGATACGCCTGCCGGTTGCTGCGGCACCGGCGAATCTTCTTGTGATATCTTTACAGGTGCACCACACACACTGCAAAATCTTGCGTCATCCGGCAAAGGATTTCCGCACTTTGAACAAAACATATACTTTTCTCCTTCGTGATTGTCAAAATATTACTGCCTGGTGGTTTGCTCCACCATACAAAAACGTCATTTAACGCCCCTGTTCCACCGCCCTTAGATCGCCAAAAGCAATCTGAGTAATCTGACCATTTTCTACATCAAAGTAAAGTCCATACCACTTGGTTAAATCAAAACTTCCCCGCTCACTGATACTGGCGGCATATTTCTTGTTGTATTCCGTATGCGAATAGGTGTTACCGTTTTCATCCATATAAACCACAAAAGATACTCTTGAATCAGTTTCCGGATTGTATTTGTGTGCTAGACTACCATAGCCCATTTCCGTCGAGCACATTGCGTCAGGATATTCTGCTAAAATTCTTTCATAAGAATCCCCTATGGAAATTCCATTGGCGAGACTGGTATGATCCATATCGGTCCACCAACGAACCAGCTTTGTTTCTCCTGTTTCTTTGTCTGCTCGAACTAAACAGCTAACACTTTGATCCCCCGATCGTTCCAGTGAATAATAGGATCCTCTTTTTTCTTCTTTGTTCGGAAACTCTTTTTCAAGAGAATCGAAATTCTCTCCGTAATAAATCTGGGTTTTCCCTGTGTCCAGGACTGGGAAAGGACTGGAGGAAGCCGAATTGAATAATCCCGAAGCAAACATAATCACCACCGTTACCAAGACCAGCAAT
>CABRZL010000240.1 GCA_902475435.1 uncultured Eubacteriales bacterium
AACGTGAGGTGGCACAGATGCTTGGCATTTCTCGAAGCTATGTATCACGCATTGAAAAAAAAGCACTTGGTAAGCTAAAAGCCGCTATGGATACTAGCGATGGAGTGTAACATATGGTATACTGTAAACACCAAAACTAAGGAGGTATCCCTGTGCGTACAAAAGAGCGGATTCGAGCAAAACTCCCGGGAGCGGATACCGGGATTACACTTCACAATACCTTTTGCGATATATGTGCGCCTGGCCCCCACTGCGGAATTACCTGCTATGTAAAAGATAAGAAAATTATTAAAGTGGAAGGCACTGATCGGCATCCAACAAATCACGGAAAGCTTTGTGCTCGTGGATTATCTACCCGGGATTATATTTATCGAAGCGATCGTATTCAAACCCCATTACATAGAATCGGCCCAAAAGGATCCGGAAAATTCGAGAAGATTTCTTGGGAAGATGCAATGGAACTTATATCTTCCCAGCTAAAACGGTTTAAAGCAGAATCCGGAGCCTCTTCTGTCGCTTTTTATTCCGGATACGACAAATGGTACCGTCCGTTTTTACAACGTATGGCCTATAGTTTTGGCTCCGTAAATTATGGCAGCGAGTCTTCCTCTTGCTTTACTTCTACAATTTTATCATGGAAATGTGCAACTGGTGCAGAGATGGTCCAGCCTGATTTAGGAAATGCCGGCGTATTCCTGGGCTGGTGTGCAAACCCTGGTATTTCCAGTTATTTAATGAACGGCGGACTTCAACGGGCCAAGGAGCGCGGGATGAAGGTCATTATCATAGATCCACGCATTACCCCCGCCTCTCAAGATTGTGATCTTCATCTTCGAATTCGCCCAGGAACAGACGGTGCATTGGCGCTTTGTTTGGGACGGGAGTTAATCCAACGCGGCTGGATTGATGAAGATTATATCCAAAAACATGTATATGGATTTGAGGCATACTGCGATTATGTCCAGCAATTTACTCTGGAGCACACAGCCGACATCACAGGACTATGCTCCGAGAATATCTCAAAAGCCGCACAGCTTGTAGGAGAAAACCTGCCGCTGGCAATTAACCCCTCCAATGCTTCTCTGGTACATTTTAAAAACGGTATGCAAAATCACCGAGCCGTTATGGCGCTTTGCGCAATTACAGGCAGCTATGACCGAAAGGGCGGCATGATCCCCACACCTTTAACGTATGCTCACTCGATCGGTGGTTTTGAAACAATGGAACCAGAATTTTCTACCGAAACCTATCCGAAAAACGGTCCCACGCCAATTGGATGCGAACGCTTTCCTCTGTGGCACAAACTAATCGGTGAGATGCAAGCTTGTGACCTGCCACGGGCGATTCTGACAAAAAAGCCATATCCTATTCGTGCATTATATGCTCATGGCATGAATTTTAGAATGTTCCCCGGTTCAAAAGAAATGGAGGAGGCACTTCAAGCCCTGGAATTTTTCGTGGATGTTGACCTGTTTTTAACTGACAGCGCAAAGTATGCTGATATTGTACTTCCTGCCTGCTCCTCCTGTGAACGCGGAGAATTTAAAGTGTTTGGCGGCGGCTATGCGCAATATACCAAACCGGTCATTTCTCCGCTGTTCCAGTCCCGTCGAGATGATGAAATTATTCTGGATTTAGCAAAACGTCTGGATTTGGATGATCCGCTCCTTCTGAGCGATACCGACACATGTATTCAATACATGCTCCGCAATACCCCGATCGACTTGGATACATTAAAAGAGCACTCTGAATTTCCCCAAAAGATTCCTGACTTAACGATAACTCCCGTCGGCCAGCATGACTTTCAAACACCTACCGGGAAATTTGAGCTGGATTCTACCATTATTCGAGACTTACACGCAGCAAATCTTCAT
>CABRZL010000241.1 GCA_902475435.1 uncultured Eubacteriales bacterium
CGATCACCACCGCATCCGCCGTATCCAGTTCCAGCTTGAGCCGTGCAATATTATGACAGCAGGCGCTTGTAGATCTCATAGTCACTGTCCTTGAAAACATTGAAAATCACCTTGATTTTGTCAGGGTTTTGCCGCTGCCATTTTTCCACCGTTTGTATGGCAATTTCTGCGGCCAGTTCATTGGGAAAATGGAATTCGCCGGTGGAGATACAGCAGAATGCTACGCTGCCGAGGCCGGTTTCAGCCGCCAGTTCCAAACAGGTGCGGTAGCAGCTTTCCAGCAGTTCCCGGTCTGCTTTGGTAACGCCCCTCTGAATAATCGGGCCGATGGTATGCAGTACATAGCGGCATGGCAGGTTGTAGGCCTTTGTGATTTTTGCGCTGCCAGTCGGTTCTTTTTCCTCCTGTCTTGCCATAAGACGAGCGCACTCCCAGCGGAGCTGCACCCCTGCGTAGGTGTGAATGGCATTGTCGATACAGCCGTGACAAGGAACGAAGCAGCCCAACATCTGGCTGTTGGCCGCATTGACAATTGCATCGACTGCCAGTGTAGTGATATCTCCCTTCCAAAGATACAGGCCGGGGCGCACCGGTGTCAGGTCTTTCAGGTTTGTCACGCCACGCTGGGCAAGGCGTTCTTTAAGGTAAGCGTCCTGCACACACAAGAACTCCTCACTGACTGGGACGGGCAGACGCACATTCATCAGGCTACGCAGGAGCCGCCTCTTTTCAGAAAGGGAACCCGGTACCGGGATGTTCCCATATTCTTTTCGTTCCGCCAGCAGATAGCGGAGCAGAAAATTCAATCGCTTTTCCTGCGTCATGGTCTTATCTCCGTTCAATCGCCCTTGCGGGGCAAATTTCAAAGCAATTTCCGCAGTGCAGACAATGTTCCTGTTGGATGACCACAGGTTTTTTTGAAATGTCGATGCATTTCTGCGGACATTTGGAATAACACAGCTTGCAGCCAATACACATGTCCGACACATAGTAGCCGTTTTCTTTCACCTGTGCGCCGCCAAAGGAAAAGCTGGCCCGTTCGATGGGAAGTTGGGAGAGATCGAACCACTCTCCGGTTCCCTCATGGATTTTGAACACCGTGAGAGCGCTGCGGGAGCGCACATCGGGATAAATCTTTTCCATATAGGGATTTTTACGAAACAGTTCGGGTAATCGGTCCGGGCCGATCTCTTTTGCTTTCCCCTGTACTGACACCGCCACACAGGAAAGGGTATCTTCTCCCTTCATGGCAGTGAAGGAGATGGTTTCATTGGCTTTCAGCCGTTCATAAAAGTTTTTGCCCTTTGCTGTCAGGAAGTAAAGGCCACTTTCATCATAATCCATGAGGTCGATAGCACAGGTGACGGGCCGCCCCTGACTGTCCACGGTGGCAAAAACGGCGGAGTGGATATGATCCACAATATATTCCAGATACTCTATTGTCTGCATAAGAAGCCTCTCAAAATCCATGGTCCCTCCAGATTTGTCTGGAGGGATCATTCCACATGGAACTTACAGGTTGTACTCCTTGGGCGGGTTGCCGGAAAAGTCCGCAATCACCGCATGAGCATCCTTCAGATAGAACACTGCAAAGATCGGGTTGGTAGCTTCACCGTACTGGGCCTTGACGATGGGGTTCTGGATGCACATCGCCTTGGCGGCCATGTTGTTTTCGAAAACGGCCTCGCCGTTCAGACGAATCCACGCATAGGCCGGGCTGGAAACAGAGACCTCGATGTTGGGGTTGGCCTGCATATCTTTGTAGACGTCTTTCTGGTTGTTGGTGCAGAACCACAGTTTGCCGTCCATCTCGCCGGCAAACATGAAGGGGCGATTAGG
>CABRZL010000242.1 GCA_902475435.1 uncultured Eubacteriales bacterium
CCTTCCTTTGCTTTTTGCCTTTGCGTTTGATTTTTCGATGACAGCACATGTATTGGCTCTGCTATTACAGATAGTTCTATGTGTGCTGGTTGGTTGGAGATGCCATTGTTTAGAATCTTCACTACAGCAGCATCCATATCGGAAGGTGAACGAATGGAAACGTTTGTTCCGGGAAAATCCGGTTTGGATCTTGATGGCAGTTACTTTTGTCTTTTTTTGCTATTGTCTGTATACACATACAATCGTAGGAAATGCTGATGGCAGTATGCACACGAGGCAGTCCACCTACGGCGATATGAATATGCATTTTAGCTTTATTACCAGTATTGCAAATCAGCAGACGTTTCCGCCGGAGTATTCTTTGCTGCCGGGGCATAAATTATCCTATCCGTTTCTGTGCGACAGTGTTAGTTCCAGTTTGTATCTGATGGGCGCAAGTCTACGGCTGGCGTACGTTTTGCCGATGCTCGGAGCAATCTTGCAGGTGTTTATGGGATTTTACTGCTTGATCAAATATTGGCTTGGCAGATCGGCGACAGCGTTAATCGCTTGGATCCTCTTCTTTTGGAATGGTGGACTTGGATTTGTGTATTTTGACAATGCAGAAAAGATACATAAAATCTTTGCGGAATTTTATATGACACCAACGAATTATTTGGATAAAAATCTGCGCTGGGTACAGGTTATGGTTGACATGCTGATCCCGCAGCGTGCGACATTATTTGGCTGGGCCATATTGTTTCCACTGTTGGCGTTTTTGTTCCGGGCGATAGCGGAGCGCAAAAAGAAATTGTTTGTTATGGCGGGCGTGGCGGCTGGTGCGCTTCCAATGATCCATACACATTCGTTTTTGGCGCTGGGGATGATATGTGCGGTATGGCTGCTATTGGATCTGACAGAGAATAGTCTTTTTGTGACAGAAAAAGTTGCACAGGGGCGAAAAGCAGTGTCAGCGAGCAGAGAATCCAGTCGGAGAAATGGAAAAGTAACATCTTCTGGACGCAGAAATGGCAAAGTAACATCTTCTGGTCGGAGAAGTGTAAACGTGTCAGCGTCAACCAGAAATCGCACGGGAAGCTCAAGTGCTGAGGCAGCGGCAACGGTATCAGACAGCTGGATTCGATATGCTCTTTATATTGGACTGGCGTTCTTTAGCGTGATGCAGATGATCAACCACTCGAATGAGTTTGCAGACAAACATGGATTAGCGATAATGATCATTGGGGTTGTGGTGTTTGTCCTGTTTTTGGGATACAAGTTGGTGCGTTATCTGCAAAATAGATTGTGGAAACGTTTGGCATTTACGTGGGGCATTTTTTTGATCTTAGTATTGATATTTGCACTTCCACAGTTATTTATGTGGACATTTTCACAGGCCTCCGGCGATAATTTTGTGCGCAGTCATTTCAATTGGTCCAATAATGGTGATCAGTATATCGTATTTTATCTTAAAAATCTTGGATTGCCATTTGTGCTGCTTTTGCTGTCCTCCTTTGTGGTCAGTGCGAGAAATTTAAAAATAGGTGCACCATATTTGCTGATTTGGTTTGTGGCTGAGCTTGCGGCTTTTCAGCCGAATGACTATGATAACAATAAATTGCTGTTTGTTGGAGCTGTCTTTATATGCGGATTGGCGGCAGATGCGTTAGTTCAGCTTTATGAACGGTATGGCGCAGTGTATTGGCGCAGTGCTATCGGAAAGACTGGTGTAGTGCTTTTGGGTGCCTGCCTGTTATTTGTTAGTGCAATATCCGGCTTTTTGACGATGGGTCGTGAATGGGTATCTGATTATGAATTATATACCGCATCAGCGGTAAAAGCGTGTCGATATATTGA
>CABRZL010000243.1 GCA_902475435.1 uncultured Eubacteriales bacterium
TTGTGGCACAGCAGGCGGATCCAGAAACGGTACTCCCTCAAACTCGCTCATACATGCTTTATTGCATGACGGCTTACGCAATGTTTGACTATATAGACGTGAATGCAGGAACTTGCAACTTTGACAACGAATCCTTTGCAAATTGGCTGGAATTTATAGCGTCATTTCCAGAAAACGTGGACAATACCGTAGCGGCAGAAGCGCAGACCCGTAGCTCATGGTTTTCAGGACTTTACGAATACATTCAACGTCGGGATGAGTTTGGTGATGCCTTGCAATTTGTGGGATTCCCCAGTGACAATGCACCAGGGCCCTGCATCGAAACGCTGATTTCTTTCGGAATTTCCTCTCAAACGGAGCAGCCAGAGCTTTGTTGGGAGTTTATAAAAACAATGCTTTCTCAGGAATATCAGGAACAGGTAGTCGCTTACAACTCCTTTTCCATGCGCAAATCTGTATTTGAGAACCAACTCTCTGCAAGTATGTTACCATCTACGGAGGAAGGAGCTTTAGTGAGCAGCAACTCTATTTTGGGGCCACTATCCCAGAAAGAAGCAGATCAATTACGAGAACTGGTCAGCAGTTTGTCCGTAATTCGTTTTCGTTATGAAGATATCACCAATATTATTGAAGAGGCCAACGGCTTTTTTACTGGTAATAAAACCGCAGAAGACGTATCCAAAATCATTCAAAACCGAGTAGAAATTTATCTATCTGAACACAGTTAATGTCTCGTAATAATAAGGTCAGGCAATAACTGATCGCATTAACTTAGCGAATCAAAATTCCAAATGCGAGGTAAATCCTGATGAAAAGTTTTATAATCAAGCATAAAAAACTTCTGATCATATTGGCTGTTTTAATTCTGCTGTACGTTCTGATTCCAGTGCTGCACAGATGGGCGCCACCTTTCCATTTGTTCCACCTGGATGCTGAGAAAATTACTGCCATTGAGGTCGTTCATTGGGGAGAGAGCGTGCGCTTCGAAGATCCCGAAGAAATCAAGCAGCTTGTAGAACGGCTAAACGCCACATGCTTCAAATTTTGGATGTTAACGCTTCCGCGCGGAGGGTCAGATTATATTCTCCATATTTATCAAGGGAATAAAGATACTTTTTGTGAAGTAGGACCGGGCTACTTGATAGATGGAATATCCTATTCGACAGACATGTCCTATATTTCAACCAATCTCTTCTCTGATTAGATAAGTATGCTCTTTTTGTTGGTTCTTCTTTGGAGGTTTTGCAGTATTCTAATAAGATGCGAAATAGTGAATCAAGGTCAACCCTGCTTCCATAACCAGGCACGAGGCAGTTTTTCAGATCTGCCTCGTGTCCCTATCATAACATCTTGTTAATATGATTATAAGAACCAGGAGCAGATCCAATTAGAAGCAACAGAATGAAGGAAGGAAAATAAATTTTGGCGCATAATAATAAAAATGCCTCCCTAAAAAGGAGACATTTCTGAAATGGCAGGGGCGCAAGGGATCGAACCCTGGACCTACGGTTTTGGAGACCGCCGCTCTACCAGCTGAGCTACACCCCTATATAGATATATTTGGTGGGCCCTCAGGGACTCGAACCCTGGACCGACCGGTTATGAGCCGGTTGCTCTAACCAACTGAGCTAAAGGCCCATAAATTTTCTATCCAAGAGCAAAGCCGCCACATGTGTGACGGCTTTACCGCTTGGTTGGCTCCCCAAGTTGGACTCGAACCAACGACCCTGCGATTAACAGTCGCATGCTCTACCGACTGAGCTATTGAGGAATATCAATGTTGGCATTACCTATTTTCACATGCAGTCACCCACACACTATCGTCGGC
>CABRZL010000244.1 GCA_902475435.1 uncultured Eubacteriales bacterium
GACGGCGGATTTGGAAATTCGTGTCCGCTGGCTGGAAATAAAGAGTGCTTTTGCGTCCAACGGATGCATTCCTTCACGAAACGGCAGATAATCGGCAATAGCTGACTGACAGGCGTCATTTAAAAAGAGAATTCGTTCTTTGTTGCCTTTGCCCAGCACACGAATGTACTCGCCATGAATATCCGATAAGTTAAGGGCAACTAACTCTGAAATTCGCAGCCCACAATTTAAAAACAGCATGAGAATACAGTAATCCCGCAGCTGGTATCGGCCCTGTACAGACTGTAGCAGCTGCAAACTCTCATCAAAGGTAAGGAATTTCGGCAGCGCTTTCATGATCTTAGGGGGATCCAGATCCTCAACAGGATTAAAGGAGAGCTGATGGGTCTTGTTGGTCATATATTTGAAGAAAGACCGTATCGTGGACACTTTGCGGGCTCTGGATGCGGCGTTCAGGCCGCGCTCACGGCTCAGAAAGGTCAGGTAGTCATAGATGTCATTCAAAGAGATTTTATGGATAAACTCCAGATCAATATCACGAATGGAGATCTCATCAAAGGGTGTATCATCTGAAACCAGACCTTTGCGCAGCTTCAGATATCGGAACATCGTGCGCAGGTCCAAGTAATACTCATCAACGGTCTTTTGAGAATGTCCGCGCACCGTCTCATGATAAGATAAAAAATCACATAGAATATCCGGAGCGTCCATACGGTAATCTAACATAGCATGCGGCGCCAAACACCGACGGCCTGGAACACAGGCTTTTGGGGCATCACTTTCTGAACAAAATTTTTATTTTGTTCAGAAAGTGATGGAGGCGCATAACCTCCTCTCTTACAGAATCGCAGCCAGGGCTTCTCTGATATTCTTGACGGGAATCAGGTTCAACCCCGGGATTTTCACTGCTTTTCCCATAATACTGCTGGGTACAATTACTTTTTGAAAACCCAGCCGATGAATTTCAGAAAGTCGCTGATTGACTGCATTTACACTACGCAGTTCTCCTGTCAATCCGACTTCACCGATAGCGGCAAGATCAAAGGGCAAGGGCTTGTCCCGAAAGCTGGATGCCAACGCCAATACCGTGGCCAAATCCGCCGCCGGCTCATCCACATAAAGCCCACCAATGACATTGACATAGGCATCACAGCCTCCAACCAGCAGGCCTCCCCTTTTTTCCAACACAGCCAGCAATAGCATCGCCCGATTGTAGTCCACGCCGTTGCTGGTTCTGCGGGGATTGGAATAACTGCTGGGGGCAATCAATGCCTGGATCTCGGCTAGTACCGGGCGATTGCCCTCCATCACACAGGTCACGCAGTTGCCGGGCGCATTTTCCGGTCTGGATGCCAACAACATCTCAGATGGATTCGGGATTTCACGCAATCCTTCGTCCAGCATTTCAAATACGCCGATCTCGTTGGTGGCACCAAAGCGGTTTTTGGCTGCCCGCAGAATACGAAAGGCCAAATGCTGGTCTCCCTCAAAATAGAGCACACAATCGACCATATGTTCCAGCACTTTAGGGCCTGCAATGGAGCCCTCTTTATTGATGTGGCCAATAACAAATATGGTCAGATCTTCCGTCTTTGCCAGATTCATCAGCGCCGTTGTGCATTGCTTTACTTGGCTGATGCTGCCCGGTGCGGTTTCTGAATTGCCAACACTCATGGTTTGAATGGAGTCAACAATTAAAATATCCGGCTTGATCTCATGGACAGACTCAATAATGTCCTCCAGTTCCGTCTCACTGAGCAGATACAGACTGCTGGCATTTACACCCAGGCGCTGAGAGCGAAGTTTGATCTGTTTGGCGGATTCTT
>CABRZL010000245.1 GCA_902475435.1 uncultured Eubacteriales bacterium
GCTGCTCCAACACTGCCCTGCCCGGCGGACGCACGCTGCCTACTGCCTGGGTATACCACTATTCATAAGTTCAATCTTCGTGAATCATATTTTCCTCTTTGGCAGCCGGCCTGGCCGGCTGCCTTTTACCACACCCCACATCTCAGGTTTGCTCCTCAACAATGTACGAAACGGAAGTGTAATTATCAATTTTCAACATGTCAGTTTCTTTTTCTGTGCTTCGACGTTATCTCCATTGACGCATTGAAATTGTTTTGGTATCCTATTATTTAGAAGTAATATGATTTCGCTTTTGTGAAAGGAGCATATTCATGGCAAATTTGAACGAAAAAACTCAGTTCATCTGCGGCCGCAATCCCTTGGCCGAAAGCAACCGTCCTTCGTTTGCACAGGCAGAACAAACTGAGGCCGCCTTATGGATTTCTGATGGCAAGCTCGACACACAACACTCTGGAGCCGCAAATTACACAGGGACTATTGCAAATGCAGATGTTTTGAATTTTACTCTGGATGCTGATATTCCAGAACTGAATGCCATTGTGGTCTCTGGCGGCACAACTGTAATCATGGACCCTAACATCCATCTTTCCGGCCCCGGCTGTAGTGATTTTACCTGCAAGGGCGCCGGCATTTTATCTACGAATGGTGCAAAAGTGGATGTTCGAGGCGGACAAATCACCACAAACGGCGCTACTCGTTCCGCTACAATCGCTACGTCCGGCTCAACGCTAAAGGTTTTCGATGCCAAACTTGCAACCTATGGCGGTCCCCTTCCGGATGATTATGTTCCCGTTATCGGCCCCGGCATGATGGAACCCCCTGCACCGCTGGGACTCGGCGGGAACTGCAGAACCCATCTTTCCATGGATAACTCCGAAAGCTATTTTTATGGCTGTGACATTTATGCGGAAGCCTGGGCGGCGCTATCTACAGATTCTTCCGGTGGTTATGTATATTTGGAAGCCGACGATTCAAAAATTGATGTTGGCGGGAATGGTTACATAGTCTATGCAGACAATGGCTGCCATGTGGTACTAAATCGCTGCAACATCTCATCCGGCAACGTTTTTGGCATTCAGGACGGCAATTCCTCCATTCAATTCCGAGATGTGAACGGCACTTGCAAAGGTTATGGTTTTCTAATCCATGGCGGTATGACGGATCTGAAAGATATTGGTACCATCCGAATGCAGCACTGCGACCTTTTGAGCGCCGGTCCCATGTTCCGTTGCAAAAGCACAAATGTTGATATTTATCTACGGAATTGCCGATTAACCTGTACCAAGGGCACAATCCTTGAAACCATTTTGACAGACGACGAATTCTACTATCAAACCCGCTCCCACACTGAAAATGAATATGGCGTTCAATTCACATTTGAAGAGATGGAGTTATTCGGAGATATGAAGTGTGAAGACCCCGAACGAAAAACTTGTCTGAACCTAGTTGACACTTCTCTGACAGGCGCCATCACCGGGTTCCCTTATTTGCAGCTTGCAGAGGGCAGCAGTTGGATCGCCACAAAAGATTCTTCGATCTCCCTAATCGGCGCTCCTTCCGGCATTGACGCCGCAGCAGGCGTTACAATTACTGCAAAATCCAAGAACATGCTCCCCGGAACGCAAATGCTTTCTTCTGGTGGTATTTTAAAAATTATATCATAAGCAAAAATGTTGACGCCCCATAGTCTCATACTATGGGGCGTTTGCTTCTATTCCGTCAATCCAGATAAATTCTTTTCCTTAATATAGTGCGTCTCAAAACCCTAAATGCTGAATCCACTTTTTTAGATCTGCTTCCGTAATCCGTCCATTTAAGAGACG
>CABRZL010000246.1 GCA_902475435.1 uncultured Eubacteriales bacterium
GGGGAAAGCGAGCCGGTAGAAAAATGTAATGCGCCGACCGATTGCCAAGACGCCCTGACCGAAGCAAAAAATCTTGCATTTATGGGAAGCAATGTAGTCAGCGGCAGCGCAAAAGCGGTTGTGTTTGCGGTTGGCAACAACACCATGTTTGGTGCAATGACAAAAAATTTGAATTAGAAGCCTCCAAAGACAACCTTTGAAAAAGGGGTCAATTCCGTGTCCTGGATATTGATCCGTTTTATGTTGATTATGGTACCGGTGGTGCTTGTGATCAACGGCTTTACAAAGGGGGATTGGATGCAGGCAGTTCTATTTGCCATCTCCGTTGCCGTTGGGCTCACGCCGGAGATGCTGCCAATGATTGTTACGACTTCGCTTGCCAAAGGTGCTATGGCCATGAGTAAGAAAAAAGTGATCATCAAGAACCTGAATTCTATTCAAAACCTTGGTTCTATCGACATTCTCTGTACAGATAAGACAGGTACGCTCACACAGGACAAAGTTGTATTGGAATATCACTTGAATGTGGATGGAAAAAAAGATGACAGGGTATTGCGGCATGCGTTTTTAAACAGCTATTTTCAAACGGGACTGAAAAATTTAATTGATATTGCAGTCATCTCCAAACAAAAGAAAGTTGGTTCAGAAGCCCTGATCCAAAAATACGAGAAAGTGGATGAAATCCCATTTGATTTTGAGCGCCGCAGAATGAGCGTCGTTGTCAAAGATACGGAGGGAAAAACGCAGCTGGTCACGAAGGGTGCAGTTGAGGAAATGCTGAAATGCTGCGCATTTGCCGAATGTGGTGGTAAAATTCGACCACTGGCTGATGAGGTGCGTCAGCTTGTACTTGCAAAATCTGATGAACTAAACGAAAAAGGTATGCGCGTGATTGCTGTTGCACAGAAGACGAATCCATCTCCCGTCGGTCAATTTTCGGTTCAGGACGAAAACGATATGGTCTTGATTGGTTTCCTTGCATTTTTGGATCCGCCCAAAGAGACAACAAAGGCGGCAATCGAGGCCCTGCAGGCATATGGGGTCGGAGTAAAGATCCTGACGGGGGACAACGAAAAGGTCACTAGTGCTATTTGTAGGCAAGTTGGGCTCAATGCAGACAGCATCCTGCTCGGCGCTGAATTAGATAAGATCAGTGATCAGGAGCTTGGTAAGTTAGCGGAGAATATTACGGTATTTGCCAAACTTTCTCCATCGCAGAAGGCCCGTATTATCCGTGTGCTGCGAGAGAATGGTCACAGTGTAGGTTATATGGGTGATGGAATCAACGATGCGGAAGCAATGAAGGCCTCTGATGTAGGAATTTCAGTGGATACGGCAGTCGACATTGCCAAAGAGTCGGCATCTGTCGTCCTCTTGGAAAAAGACCTGATGGTACTGAAGCAAGGGGTGATTGAAGGCAGAAAAACCTATGCGAATATGATCAAATATATCAAGATGACGGCGTCTTCAAATTTCGGGAATATGTTTTCCGTGCTGATTGCGAGTGCGTTCCTGCCATTTTTACCTATGGCTTCAATTCATTTGATCTTGTTGAATCTGATTTATGATATTTCCTGCACGGCCATTTCGTGGGATAATGTAGACGTCGATTATATCAAAACGCCGAAGAAATGGAATGCATCCGGTATCAGCCGGTTTATGCTGTGGATTGGTCCCACCAGTTCAGTATTCGATGTCCTTACCTATTTTCTGATGTATTTTGTGATTTGTCCAATGTTTACTGGCGGCCTGTTGTACTCGCACATTACCGAACCAAGCATGCAAGCGCTGTATATCGCGTTGTTCCAG
>CABRZL010000247.1 GCA_902475435.1 uncultured Eubacteriales bacterium
ACCATGTGTTTCCAAAACTCATCCTGCCACCAGGTCAGCTTCTTTTTGTTGCCCACAATGTCTTTGGCGCTGAGCCTGCCGTCCTCCGTCAGAGGGACAAAACAAAGGTGCATATGGGGCGTCTTCTCGTCCATATGCACCACGGCGGATATAATGGTCTCTTTGGATTGATGCTGTTCCAGAAAGTGCAGGGCTTCCTCGAAAAACACCCGAATCTCAGCCCGTTTCTTCCCCTTGAAGAACTCCGGACTGGCGGTGAACAAAGCCTCCACCATACGGATACTGTCTTTCCGGGTACGGCATCCGGCGGAGGTGATCTGCCGCTCCGATTCTGTTCGGTATTTACCGGGCAGTTTGACCAGATGGAAGTTATACTTGCTTCGGCTGGTGTCCACATCAGGATTGCTAGCGTATTTCTCCTTTGTGCGCTCGTTATGAGCCTCAATATTACCGATTTCCGGCCCCTTGTACTTTGCAAATCGCATAATTGCATACTGTGCTTTTTCCATGCTTAATCCCTCCGTTTCTGCCAGACAATGTCATATCCCAGCACGTCAGCCAGTTCCACGGCCTCCCGATACCGCAACGATTCCCGCTGCAATTTTCCGGAAAGATTGGATACGCTGTCGCTCCACCCGTACTCATCGTGCAGCTGGTCAACGACTTCCTGCATGGTGTAACCGGCGCGGATAATCTGCGCCTTGATTTCGTTTCGGATATTTGATTTCATGGTAATCCTCCAAATTTTGTTATCCATAAAAAGAACCGGCTGCACTAGATAGTGTACCGGCTTCATGGGATGATAAAATTGTTATAGTTGCTGTTTTGCGATAGAAATAGTTCCCTGTGTATCGTTGTTCAACGGCGGAATATTCGACTTCGCGGAAATGCGGGGCTTTTCATCATTCGGGCTGTATTGTCACGAAACGGTGCAATCTGTATGCCATTCCGTGAGCCGCTATTCTGCGAAATGTGTGCAGATAATAGAGAAATATTTCGCCGCTTTGTGATTGCTTCAAAATATGCCTCTAAAATCACCGCGTTTCCTGTCCCGGCTTGGTTGTCCCTAAAGTGGTTGTGCAATATATGAGGTAATAGGGTTAATCGCTGCGTACATACGTACCGGCGACCGGAGCAGGCATTACTCCCGCCAGGCTTCCGGTACGTACGTACACTGTGAAGCGTCCGTAAACTCGTTTATATGCGGCCTTACCACTGCCTCGATCCCCACAAAGCCCCACACCCGGCGTCCTGCCGAATTGGTGATCGTGTTGCAGTGTTCCAGATTGTACTTGCCGCAGGCTGCCACCAGCGCGTCACTAAAACTTCGGCGTTTGAGTGCAGTCAGGCTGTTTTCCTCGCACCACATCCGGTAAATGTCGTAGCAGTCCTTGGAGCTGATGGACGCATCCGCTTTCAGCCGGATATAGCCATCGGATTCCAGAAAGTCAAACACGTTATTGTTGTCCCGCTTAACAGCCTCCCGATTCTCTCTGGTGCGGTCACTTTCGGTGAACTTGAAGTTGTTGGCTACCAGCCGCTGCAATCCCACAAAAGCCCAGAGGAATATGCCCTCAATCTCCGCTTTCAACTTTTCTGCCAGGTCGGGATCATCCACACGGTCAACAGGTTTCTCTTTGGTGGTCAGCACCAGTTGGCGGCGATAAAATCCATCGCTCCGGTCAAACAGTGCCTGTAAATCTCCATTGGAAAAGGCTAGTAGTCGGGCGCACATCCACCCCTGATAGCTCTGCTTGCCCTTGCGCTCCAAATCCATCTTGCCCTGGGCGGTG
>CABRZL010000248.1 GCA_902475435.1 uncultured Eubacteriales bacterium
TTCGCTTCCAATCTATCATGGTACAGACGAAGGTATCCTTCAGATTGCAGTTGGTCATATCGAAGGCTCATCGCTTCCAGTTGGAGGACCGGGAACACATGCCGTATTATCAGGACACAGAGGTTTGCCCTCTGCTAAGCTTTTTACCAATTTGGATGAGTTGGTAGTAGGCGATGAATTTTTAATTCGTGTTCTGGATGAAACATTGACATATGAGGTAGATCAGATTCGGATTGTAGAACCGGATGATCTGTCAGATCTGGAGATTGAAGAAGACAAAGACCTGTGTACACTGGTCACTTGTACACCATATGGAATCAATACGCATCGTCTTCTAGTTAGAGGACACCGCGTAGAGACAAAGGCAAGCGCAAGTGCCATTCGCGTAACAGCGGATGCGATTCAGATAGAACCAAAGTTGGTTGCACCAGCCGTAGCAGTGCCGATTCTAGTAGTGCTGTTGATCTGGGTTCTCTTGCATAGCCGCAAGAGAAAGCGATAATAGGAAGGAGACAAGAGGGTATGAAAAGTATGAAAGTAAAGCGATATTTGCAAGGCCTGTTATTGATAATATGTCTGCTGGTAACATCATGCGCACAGATTATAGCAGTCAATGCAGACGAGCAGGATGTTTCATTGGAGATTACATTGGAAGATGAATCCACTCCTATGGAGGGTGTCATCTTCAGCATGTATCAGATCACAGACGGCATCACTGCACCAGACGGACAGTCATTAAAGTTTATGCCTGATTTCGAGGATTGTGGTTATAAGACAGATGTGAAGACTGCAAAAGAGTTAGTTGCATTGAGTAGACGCTTAAAGATCTGGATAGATGAGAACGACATTCAGCCGACCTATACACTGGCAACAGATGTGACAGGACGCTGCAGTATTTCTTCTGTTCCATTTGGTATGTACCTGATTGTTCCAAGTTCCTATGATGACTATGGCCCAGTAGTTATGTCACTTGTATTTCTTCCGGGACGCGATGCAAACGGCGATTTGATCTACCAAAACCGTATTATTCCAAAGCATTCTATTCCAGAAGAAGATGAGCCGGACGGACCAACCAATCCGCACGAGAGTAATTCAACGACACCAGAAGAGACAAGCCCAGAAGAAACAACTTCAGACGAGAGTACGTCGACTGATGAAGAGACAACACCGTCCGAGCCAACAAGCCCAGCGGAGTCAACGACGCCGTCAGAGAGCAGAACACCGGAAGAAGAGTCGAATCCATATCAGCCAACGACTCCGGCAGCACCAACGACACCAAGTCAGCCAACACCAACCACAGCACCACAAACAACAGCGCCGCAGCCAACCACACCGCCAGAATCACCAAGACGTATCCTCGGTATCGAAGATCCAACAGGACGCATCGGTATGATGATGGTCACAGCAGGTGTAGGAATAATGGCAATAGCAATTGTGCTGATAGTAAGAAGAGAACTGAAAAAATAAAATTTGTGACAAAAGTTAAATATAGGTTTTTCATTGACCGTCCACTATATAGTAGTGGGCGGTTAATTTTCTGTTCAGATTGAATTGTGAATCCAATGACAACCTGTCCAAAATATGGTATGATATTGATAAGGAAATGATCTTTAAAACGATGGTGTGAACGAAGGTCTGATAGGCAGGAAGGATAGGTGCACGATATGGAAAGAAAAACAACGGAGCCGATTGGCATGAAGATTCGGCAGGCAAGGCTGCCTGTTGGCATTGATCAGTTTGAAAAACTGCGTGAGGGTGGATATTATTATGTGGACAAAACGGAGCTAATTG
>CABRZL010000249.1 GCA_902475435.1 uncultured Eubacteriales bacterium
ATTCAGTATTATCCGCGAGGAAGGGGAAGCTTTCTTGGAAAATGATAAAACCGCAGAAGAAACAGCAAGATTAATCCAAAACCGTGTCAGCATTTACCTTGCAGAACAGCAGTAGTGCTGTTCTTTGCCGCCGTCTTTTCCCAGCCCACTCACCAAATCAATTGATTTCAAAAAATGCGCCCAGAGCAAAGTGTCCTTTCCCCCTATCTTTTTACCTGCAAAGCGTTTCAACACCTGTTCATATACTTGTAAACGATTTTTTCTACATTTAATTTGTATTTTCCAAGAAATATTGACAGATCTACCCAGTCATGCTATGATGCAAACGAAGGAACACCGGCGATGAAACGGACGACAGAAACCCCTACACATAACCACAGCACATATCTAGGAGGTATAAAGCATGAGGAAACAGGTTATTCTTTGGCTCTGCACAGTTCTCCTGGTTCTGGTCGGATGTCAGAGTGCTGCATCCAGTTCCAGTCAGACCAGCACCACAACATCTTCCGTTCCAGCAACATCTGCACAGAGTTCAGAAAGTAAATCCGTTGTAGAAACGGTCAGTGACGAAACCGAGGCGCTGATTGCGGCGGCGGAACAGGGTCAGCCGACAATTGAAGACAAATATACCGTCGAGGATGGCATTCTCTATTATGGCGGCGCCGAGGTGACCGAGGAACAGAAGACGTTTGATTTCAGGGAATCCAACCTGGTGGACTATAGCTTTTTGAAAGACTATAGTTGGGTGGAGCACCTGCTAATTGAAGATGATGCCTTAGTAGATTTGGATTTTTTACGGGATTGCACAAGCCTCAAGTCTCTGACCTTGACATGCGGCGCATCGGACTTTCAAGTGATTGGGGAGCTTTCAAAACTAGAGAACTTAACCCTTCAGTCTCCAAATCTCACAGATCTGAACTTTCTGTCTAATTTATCTTTGAATTTCTTACTTTGTAGCTACTGTGACAGCCTGAATGACATTTCCAGCTTGGAAGGAATGTCCTCTCTGTCGTTTCTCAGCCTGTTTGAATGTGGCGCCATAGAGGATTTTTCTGTGTTGCCCTCTCTGACTGGACTGGAGCAGCTTTATCTCAGCGGTACTACATTTGATGATTTGACGCTGATCGAATCTCTTTCCACCTTGTCAACATTAGGTATCGAAGGCTGCGCGGTGGATTACGAATTGTTTGCTTCGGCAAGCTATTCTTTGCAGACGCTGAGGAGTGATGCCGATGCAGAGACGGAGGCGTGGCTTGAGGAGCTTTTCCCAGGCTGTGAATTTACCTAATGCACATTGCCGCAGCATGTAGGATTCATACCTATATGCTGCGGCAATGGTTTTCCTGAAGTGGAGGGATTATATGCTAAATATGATAAAAAGATACTGCCTGCTGATATTTTCTGTTTCCCTGCTTATCCTCTGTGCCGGCTGCGGCAAAGAATCGGCGGATACTGATGGAACCGTACTGCATCTGACCTGCTGGATTGAAGATATGGAGTTGGACCAGTTGATCGAACTGTTTGAAGAAGCACATCCGGGCGTTACAATTGAGGTTAAAGCGTATTATGACGAAACGGCAGATTTTTCGGTAGCTACATCCCGAATGAATGCCGAACTTGCAACGGGAGATTCCGTAGATTTATATTATTTGGAAAATACAATGGACGTAATGTCTTTGGTCAATGCTGGGCTTTTGGCGGATTTATACCCACTTATGGAGTCAGATGAATCCTTTGTTGCG
>CABRZL010000250.1 GCA_902475435.1 uncultured Eubacteriales bacterium
TTTCTTTTGCCGTCGTCCGGCAGATTCAGTTTGTGTTAGTCTTGGCGAGCTGCATTTGCCTCATCCCGTGTCAGTTGTCCATTGTTTACTGCACTTTCGAGTGCCTGGTCTAATTCCTCGTTGGAGGCATACCCGCCAATGTGAACGGACTCCCCATTTTCTCTTATTACATCTACGCTGTAATCGCTTTCAACATCTTCAGTGGGCGGGATCATAGCGTAGGAGTCACCATCATCTCCGGTATCCTTAGAATGCAGGGTGCCATTTTTGATACTCTCCAGCGTATCCTGGTACTGAGCGATAGCTGCATCCACGCTTTCCCGTGTCCATTCATGGAAAACACCCTGTCCATCATACCAGCCATCGCCTGTGCCGATCAGCGCCTCCAGTTCTTTCTTTTGCTCGGCGATCCACTTTTCATACTCCTCTGCCGTCCACCATTCAACATCCGGTGTCGGGTTGTTTTTCTCATAGTCCGCTTCGGCAACCCAATTTTCTCCATCGGTGCTAATGCCATCGGCATCGTTGAAAAGGATGTCGGTGCTTGACGTTTGCGCCGTTTCTTCCGCCGATGTTTTAGGCGTATCGGCGGCCTGTGCGCTGGCGTAGGTAAAACCCGCAAGGCCTAAGCACAAGGCCCCGCATAGGCTTACCGCCAGCAATTTTCTGCTTTTCATTGATAAAACCTCGCTTTCAAAAAATTATAGTCGCCCTTTAGAGGACGACTATAATATAACAGAATGACTTGGATATAGTTTGCAAGGAATATGGATTTTAGATGGAGTTGTCAACACTTCTTTTTGAGGACATTTCAAGCCAAAATAGTACGCCTCTGCTGGAATTTTTGATACCATACTTAGCTTGGTGCAATTCCATAATTTTGCGCACAATATAAAGGCCTAAGCCTGTCCCGCCAGTGTTACGGTTGCGGGAAGTATCAGCCCTGTAAAACGCCTCAAACAAATGGGAAATCGTATCCTCTGGAATATGGACACCTGTATTTTCAATTTCACAGTAAACGGTATCGTTTGCTTTTGCCAAAGATACGCGGATCAATTCGCCGTTTGGAGAATACCGAATTGCATTTACCAAAATATTCTGGATGGCCCGCTCCATCTGCGCCGGTTCCAGGTCACATAAAAGTTTGTCGGGAATGTCTACCTCAAGACGTTGCTCCTTTTGGGATAACAAATCTGTTACACCGGCTATCTGTACCCGCACCAATTCTGCGAAATCAACCAGTTTATATTCAGCCTTTTGCTTTCCGTCTGCTTTAGAAACATACAGCAATTCTTTTACCAATGCTTCCATTTTATCGACAACGGCAAGTGAACGCTCCATATATTCCTCATGATTTTCATATCCCTTAACCTTGTTGAGCATCCCCATGAGATGACCTTTCAAGATCGTCAAGGGTGTTTTTAGCTCATGGGATGCCGCTGAAAAGAAGTCTACCCGTTGGCGTTCCAGTTCCTGTTCTTTTTCTATATCTGTCCGAAGTTGCTGGTTGGCAATCTGAAGCTCTTTTAAGGCAGTTGATAGGGAGGACGACAGCGAATTGAGATTATGTGCCAAACTCCCTAACTCGTCATCACGCCCCTCTTTGCATTGACCAGAAAAATCTAAGTCGGCCATTTGCTTTGAGATTTTGCTTAACCGCACGATGGGGCGAGTAATGTATCTTGCATAGAGGCCAGCACATAAAAGCGATAGCAAAAAGACCATTAAAATGACAT
>CABRZL010000251.1 GCA_902475435.1 uncultured Eubacteriales bacterium
TGCGGGAATCATCCTGACCTTTGTGCTGGTCTATGAGTTGATCCAGATGATTTTGGAAAAGAACAACATGCACGATTTTGATACGTTCAATATTTTTAAGTGGATTTTCAAAACCTTCGTTGCCACCTACCTGCTCACCAACTGCTTTACCATTGTGATGGCGGTGTTCGATGTGGCCCAAAATGTGGTCTCGAACAGTGCGGGGATTATTAACGGCAATGGGGATGTGGGAACTGATCGGGCTGTGGCTAGAAACCAACATCATCAACCTGTGCATGTGGGTATTGTCTATCGTGATCTTTGTCATTGTCTATGGCCGGATGATTGAAATCTATTTAACGGTCAGTTTGGCACCCATACCGTTTTCCACAATGGCAAACCGGGAATGGGGGCAGATGGGGACCGGTTATCTCCGTTCCCTGTTTGCCTTAGGGTTTCAGGGATTCCTGATCTTAGTCTGCGTCGCGATTTATGCGGTGCTGGTGCAGGCAATCCCGTCCTCCGGTGACATTCACGGTGCGATCTGGGGCACAGCGGGCTATACGGTCCTGCTGGCCTTTGCCCTGTTTAAGACAGGCTCGTTATCCAAAAGTATTTTTAATGCAAGGTAATACATGATCTGATTCTAATTTTGAAAAGGAGGAACTTCTATATGAGTAAAAATAATAACGCTGAACCGATGCAGCCGGAAGTACAGGCGGCAGGGCTGAAACTGGATGTCAATGTACGCCCCATTGCCCCGATGGGAAACCTGCTGGCTTTTGCCAATGTGACCGTTGGCGACTGTTTTAAGATCGACGGATTCCGTATCTGTTCCGGGGAAAACGGTCTGTATGTCAACATGCCGGCCACCCAGGATAAGCAGGGAAAATGGAGGGATGTGTGCTGGCCGGTGACAGCGGATTTTAGAAAACAGCTCAATGACGCACTGATCGAAGGCTACGGTGTGGCGATTGAGAGTTTACAGGCTACCCTTGATGCGACAAAAGAGGCGGCGGATAAGCCTTCCCTTTCCGGGGCACTGAAAGAAAATGCAGGAAAGGTTAAGAGCCAGCCGGCAAAAGCCACGCCTTCTAAGAATGAGCAGGCACGCTAATGAGTGAAGAAAAAAAGTACGGTATTATCTACGCCGATCCACCCTGGCGGTATGACATGAAGCGCGGGAACGGTGTGGCGGAAAATCATTATCCTACCATGAGCATAGAAGAAATATGCGCACTGCCGGTTGCGGACCTTGCAGCCAAAGACAGTGCGCTTTTTCTATGGGCGACTTTTCCGCAGCTTAATGAATCCTTCCGTGTCATGGAGGCATGGGGATTTAAGTATAAGACGCTGGCATTTCTCTGGCTGAAGCAGAACCGTAAGGCAGATTCCTGGTTTTACGGGATGGGCTTCTGGACCCGGAGCAATGCGGAAGTCTGCCTTTTGGCAACACGCGGACACCCGAAACGTCAGTGTGCCGGGATTCACCAGTTTGTCATTTCCCATATTGAGCAGCACAGCAAGAAACCGGATGTGGTGCGGGAAAAAATCGTTCAGCTTATGGGCGATCAGCCGAGACTTGAACTATTCGCCAGACAGCAGTTTCCCGGATGGGATGTGTGGGGAAATGAGGTGGACTGCAGTATCACTATGCCGGACAGAAAGGAGTGAAAACATGCCCTATGTACCCGTACCGAAAGACTTAACCAAAGTCAAGACCAAGCTGGCTTTCAATCTGACGAAGCGCCA
>CABRZL010000252.1 GCA_902475435.1 uncultured Eubacteriales bacterium
TTTGACGTCAAATCGTTTATCGTGTCAATGGTGAATTGAGACAGAGTTTCATTACTTCTTAGTAATGTTCCATCCAAATCTGATACATATAAATTGCTCATTTCACTTTTCCTCCTCTTGGTACTAAAAAATACAAGCATTTTGTAAGCACGCAAAACGGGAAGCCGCATTTTCAAAGAATTCCTACATTTGCCGTCATTTTTCAATTCTTTTTCCAAGTGAAAGGCGTTTCATTTTTCCAGGTGGACACCCCGTCGGAAAAACGAATATCGAGCGCCTATTCAGGACATTCGGAAAAATACCAGTTTCCAACAGGATGTCTTCACTTTATTTATTGATGATCTTCCAGCCAGCGGACTGCGCAGTGTGCTAAACAAGCGGAGCCGATTGGGCAGACGTTCTCATTGAACTGAACCTTCGGATTGTGTGCAGGGGCATCGCCCCGCTCATCCATATATCCTGCCGAAAGATATATGAATACGCTTGGGACTCTCTCCGCAATAGTCGCAAAATCTTCAGAAGCACTGGCTGACGTGTCGGGAACAGGAGTCAGACCGGGAATCGGTAGTTCTTCCATATAGCCTACTATCTTGTTCGTCATAACAGGATCACATACGAGCGGTGGCACCTCAGAAATCATCTCGACCTCTGCCGATGCTCCAAATACTTCCGCGGTCTTGTGAACAACCTCCTTCAGCCGCCGGACCAGTTTCTTACGGCTGGCGCTGTCGTTGGTGCGCAAGGTTCCCTGGAGGAGCGCGGTATCAGGAATTATATTGGGTGCTGAACCTGCGGAAAAATTGCCGATGGTCAGCACACAGGCTTTGCTGGGATCTGCTTCCCGAGCAATCAGCGATTCCAAAGCAAGGTAAATATGGACACCGATATTGATTGGATCGATGGAACTGTGCGGATATGCGCCGTGGGCACCCCGCCCATGGATCGTAATTCGAAAGCCATCTACGGAGTACATCATAGTTCCGCCGCTGTTGTACATGAACAAACCCACAGGCATCCTCCCGGGACCGACATGATAGGCTAGGGCTGCATCCACACCTTCTAGTACGCCATTTGCCATCATATCTTTCGCCCCCTCAAAGGTTTCTTCCGCAGGTTGAAACATAAATCGGACCCTGCCAGACAGCATGGATTCATTTTCTTTTAGTATCTTTGCCGCTGTCAGCAGCATGGCCGCATGGAAATCATGGCCGCAGGTATGAGCCTCTGTGCCGGTTGGACAGGAAAAGCTTTCGCCGCTTTCCTCAGGCATGGGCAGCGCATCCATGTCCGCTCGGAGCAAGATTGTCCTGCCCCCTTCCTGACCCAACTCTGCAGTCACTCCATGTCCGCAGGGACGTGGAGCCAATCCATATCCCCTCAACTGATCCATAACATAAGCTTGTCCTTTTGGCATATGAAGACCCACTTCCGCGTTGCTGTGCAGCCAGCGGCGATGGGAGATGGTTTCCTCACGCAGTGCCAGTGCCTGTTTATAAAAATCCATAATCGTACCTCCTTAATTTGCTGAGAAAAATTAGTAAACATTTGCTGAGAAAATTGTAGCAAATGGCGTTGATAACTTCAACAATATTTATAATTTGCCCATTACTTATAAAAAGACGCATATAACTATCACAAAAGTTTTAGTAAGCGCATGGATAGACGTAACAAAAAAACAGTATTACATGGAATGGGGATGCTTCAGAATGGTTTGTCGAG
>CABRZL010000253.1 GCA_902475435.1 uncultured Eubacteriales bacterium
GCGTTCCTTCCAAAACGGTCGTTACAGCCTCTGCTCCTGCCGACAATGCAGATAACTGGATACCCGGATAGCACATTGCCGCTCCGATTGCAAGACCGAGCATCGGTTTTAATGTTATTAACTTGTGATAATGTCTCCTTAAGATTCACTTGAGGTTTTGTCTCTTTTTGGTATTCTATTAAAGCTATGAAAGAAGGTAAAATTACATTGTCACAAGAACAACTGAAAACGCTGACTGTCATCAACCGTTTCATTGACAAGTCTATTTCCAGACAACAGGCTGCTGAACTTTTGGGTCTCTCCACACGCCAGATCACACGCTTAAAGAAAGGAGTCCTTACCTCTGGCGCTCAATCCCTCATTCATAAAAATACCGGTAGAAAACCCGTTCACTCCGTTTCTGACGAATTGAAGGAAGCTGTCCTTAAGATTTATTCCCGCCCAGAATTCTCTAATGCCAACTTCCTCCATTTCAAAGATATACTCTCTGCAGATTTCGGAATTCAACTTTCCTACTCTGCTCTTTCCAGTATACTAAAAAATGCTGGTTTTGAAAGCCCTAAAAAGAAAAAAATCCGACACCGCACACATCGGCGCAAACGTAAGCCCCATCCCGGACAGCTCATCCAGATCGATGCCACGCCTTACGAGTGGTTTGGGGGAAATATCAAATACGCCCTTCATGGTGCTATCGATGATGCTACCGGGCAGGTCGTCGGACTTTTCCTGACACAGAATGAATGCCTTTACGGTTATCTGGAAACCATGCGTCAATGCTGCTCTGATTTCGGCATCCCACAGACGGTTTATTCTGACAACCATACCATCTTCCGTTCTCCTAAAACCGGAAAGCTGACTGTTGATGAACTAATCGCAGGCAAGACTGTCCATCTTACCCAGTTCGGACGTTCCCTGCACGAATTGGGCATTGACCTTATTTTCGCAAAGACTCCTCAGGCAAAGGGGCGGATTGAACGTTTATGGGTCACACTGCAGAGCAGGCTCCCTGTTGAGTTCGCAAAACGTGGGATTACTACTGTGTCAGAAGCAAACCGTTTTCTGGAAACAGAGTACAGGGAACTTTTCAATCAGAGGTTTGCCGTTGAGCCGGAAGCAGAGTCTATTTTTGTCTCTGCCGCAAAAGATTTGAATCTGGATTCCATCCTTTGTGTAAAGCACACGAGAAAAACAGATGCAGCCGGGACATTTTCGTTTAAAAATCGGTGTTTTCAAATCCTAGATGAGGGATTTCCGATTATCAATGCCCGCCGTGAGATCACTGTATTAATTAACCCACGTTTTGGAATTCGTGTAGAGTACGGCGGACGAATCTATAATACCATCCGTTATCTGAAACCTCAGAACAAAAATGCCAATACAGAAGTTCCCCAAAAAGTGTCAAAAACAGTAGAACCACACCTTCAGCTGCGTCACAGCAGTGATGAATGGAAAGCAATCTGGTGGATGGAGGATTATAATCTGTCACTTAAATTTTTATATGAGCTATTTTTCGAGAAGCAGCAGTCAGCTTCATAAAAGGGCATTAGCCCTTTTATGAAAGTGACATTTTTTCAAATAAATTTCTATATTAAAAAGTGACATTTTCATAAGTTATTGACATCTTTATTTTTCTTAACTTTCCGCTTTAACTTTCCGCAAATTATGGAACCGACATGAAAAATGACAAACTTATCGTTTATTGTTTTATCTTCTTTTA
>CABRZL010000254.1 GCA_902475435.1 uncultured Eubacteriales bacterium
CCGAGTTCCACCGCCAGCTCGCTCTCCTTGCGCTCATCAAAGAATAATGCCTGGATCAGCGCACGTTCTTCTGGGGTAAGCAGGGAAAGCGCGGTATGTAGCCTGTCCACTTCCAGCTTGTGGAGCACCACGCTCTCCACGCTTTCCTGCTCATCGGAGAATTGCCGGGCATTTTCATCCACCAGCCGGTCCAAAGAATCTTCGCGGCTGGGGATGATCTGCACCACTTGGCCCTCCTTTCCGAGAACGAACCGCTCGGTTTTCAAATCGTTCTCAAAATAGCGCATTTTCCGGTCGCCCTGCATATAGGCCCGGTACACTTCATCCGTGACCTCGACAAATTGGCCGCGAATCCATATTCTTTTTTTATCAGCGTCCACGCTGTTTTCCCTCCGATCAGTCTGAATTGCGAGAAATTCAGACTGGCCGGCGGTCCCCTACAACGTGAAAATGGGGTTTCTCTATATTGAAAAACGCACCTGCAGAATGGGGTATTCCCCCAAACAGCAAGTGCGTTTCTTTTTAGTTCGTATAAATCATGGCATGATGGTTCAGTGCGAAGGGCATAGTATCCCGCTGAAAAACGGGAAGTTTTTTTGACCGTACACCGTCAAGCAGGCGGCCTACGACATAGAATCATACTCGCTGCTTCTAATAAGCAGCGGTGCGAAGGATGACCAACGCATGAAATATCCCTCCAGGCCAAAACGTGGTCTGGAGGGATGGGCATGACAAACCAACCTGCCAAAGCCTCGTTTTTTTTATTGACAGGGCCAGTTATACGATCCTGGTCAGTTCACTTTTATCCGCACTATCAGTTCTCTAAAATTTGAACTGCTATGCCATTATAAATCTGGCATAAATCCGTAAAATAGAAGGAGAGGTGAACTGAAAGTGCAGAATGAACATGAAATGCTTGGCGAGATCATCAAGAATGCCCGCATGAAAGCAGATATTACGGTCGAAGATCTGGCAGCCAAGGTCGGAGTAGGCGAGAGATTTATATATCGTATCGAGAACGAAGGCAAAAAGCCCAGCTACGACATCCTGTACAAGCTGATTCGGGAGCTGTCCATTTTACCCGATCAGATTTTCTTCCCGGAAAAGAAGATTGAGGATTCTGAAATGGAAAGCCTTGTCCGTATGCTGTATAACTGCGATGAGCGTTCTATGCAGATCATCAAGGCGACAGTTAGAGCGGCCTTGGATAGCCAGCCCAAAGAGTGAAAAAGAGCCGATGTCCGTGGGAAATTCTCACGGGTTCATCGGCTCTGCGTCTATGCGTCTGGCTCTTTGATGACAACGATGTGTAGCTGTTTCGCCTGAATCAAGCTCTTTCGTTTGCACTTCGGGCAGTAGAGAGGATAATTGATTAAAACCGTATCCTCCCTGATTCGATCACGGGTTTTATTCCCGCAGACGGGACAATAAACCCATTCTGTTTGCTGCATGGGAACCACCTCCATTCTCTTGTTTCCAAGACATGGCTGAGGACTTGCTACTCTGCAAGCCCGTCGGCGTGTCTTTTCTATTTAATCTTCATTTTTCCTCCCATAAGTTAGCCATTAAAAATTTATCCAGGTTAATCTTGTTTCTGTGTTGCTGTCTCTTTCAGCCGTGAGAAACTTTCGTCGCTGATGTTGTGTTCAATCCGGCAGGCGTCGGCCTCCGCAGTCTTGGGGTCAATACCTGCGGCGATAAGCTGTT
>CABRZL010000255.1 GCA_902475435.1 uncultured Eubacteriales bacterium
TTTTGTCGGGTGAATCGGCGGCAAAATGAATCGGGTGTGTTGCGGGGCGGTTGATCTTTTAGGGATGATCCACGGTGAGGCAGTGTTCAAAATGAACAGGACCACATCTTGTGGATGGTTTTAGACCAATCCACAAAATCAGTGGGATTTGTGACAGAGAATATCATGGTTCGCAAGGCGCGTCAAGATGGTTTTGAAAAATTTATTGTGGTAAAGCGGTGATAGTAGGACTTATAGGAGGCTGCTTGAGCTGTTTTTTCTATTTACAGCTACAATGATAGCCATTGAGGGATTGTGATTGGTCAGGGCTGAAAAGGGCTTTCATAATTTGCTGCAGCGCATCATATCCTCGACGCTCCCAGCGTCCTCAAAGGACGATTTGATGGGTGTGTAGGGATAAGCTGTAAAAAGAAGCATGGACGCCCCCGAAAAGGAGAGCGTCCATGCTTCTTGCTGTATCTGAATGGAGGAGATTGCGAAATCAGTGATTGTCCGGGCAGACGATTTCCAGCATCTGATCGAAAACCTCTTCCATCTGCCGCACCAGTGTGAACTGGGTGCGGGCGCGGTCGAGGTTGTGATCCAGACGAGCAATATGGAAATAATGGTCGCCCTCCAGATAGTCAGTCAGAAAACGGATGCCGCATTCCAGCGTCATGAGCCTTGCACCCCATGCAAGGCTCTTTTTTCTGCCATGCTCATGGATGCACCGGCAGTGGAGAGATACCCTTTGGCGAACACTTCGTACAGATGCAGGTCAAAATGGACTTTGCTCTGGTCAGGTTCGTCCTCAGCGCAGTCGTTGGCACCGGTGCGGATGGAATCGCCGAAGTCGTAGGCCGAAAGTCCCGGCATCACGGTGTCGAGGTCAATGACACAGATGCCTTTTCCGGTGGCGGCGTCGATTAGGACATTGTTGATCTTGGTGTCATTGTGGGTGACGCGCAGAGGAATTTCGCCAGCTGCCAGCTGATCCAGCAGGACATGGCAGTTCTGCTCCCTCGCATGGATAAATTCGATTTCCGACGTGATATTTTTTGCACGGCCCAGTGCATCGGCGGCGAGGGCTTTTTCAAAATTGGCATAGCGGTTGGGCGTGTCGTGGAAGCGGGCGATGGTTTCGTGGAGGGTGGAGGCCGGGTAATCCTCCAGCTGGTTCTGGAATTTGCCCAGTGTCTCGGCCACGGTGCGGAAGTCGGTTTCGCTGCCGACCTGCTGCAAACAGATGGTATCTTCTACAAAGTTGTAGGCACGCCATGCGCCGCCGTCTGCATCCAGATAGCAAGTCGACCCCGACAAAGTTGGGATGACATTCAGCGTTTCCCGTGCTGGGTCGCCGCCCTCGGCAAGAATTTTTGCCCGCAGATGCCGGGTCACGCCGCAGACATTCTCCATCAGGCCCACCGGGTTAGTAAAGGTATCTGTGTTGATGCGCTGCAAAATAAAGCGTTTGGAATGATCTTCCCGCCAGACCACAAAGGTGTCGTTGATGTGCCCCTCACCATAGTGGTGAGCATCGCAGAGCACAGGCCCGCCAAAATCAAAGGCATTTGCAGCAGACTGGAGCAGAGAAAGGGTAACGGATTTCATCATAAATTCCTCGTTTTCGTTATACTTCATGCCGTTTTGACGGGGCAGGGCGTTGTCCCTGCCGCACCTGACGGCGGTATTCATTGGGGGTCAAGCCTTCCGCCTTGCGGAAGCA
>CABRZL010000256.1 GCA_902475435.1 uncultured Eubacteriales bacterium
TGTCCGATGAAGAAAGTATCTGCCAGATTATAAATCATCACGATTAACTGACTGATGATGGTTGGGATTGCGAGGTTTGCCAGCGCCTTGGATATGGGTGTTTCTTCAAAAAGCTTTTTGTTATCATTCAATGGAGGTATCCCCAATCTGTTAATAAAATTTTCATAAAACCATTATATCATACTTATCTAGAGATGTCAGAGAAGGTTCTAAGAAAATCTGTGTATTTTAAAAAAAGAACGAAAATACATATTCCTATCATATTATTACATATCATGTGGCATCAAATGATTAGACCATAGTATGATAAGCAGGCAACTGGCCCCAAGCATTCCAGTTGCCTGCTTATTTTCCATGATAGATTAAACCTATACCTTTTCCGAATTTACTTGATGTTCACATAGCTGTAATTCATAAAGCTTTTTATATATCCCGTTTTGCTGCAGCAATTCTTGATGGGTGCCCTGTTCCTGTAGCTGGCCTTTATGCATGACCATAATTTTATCTGCATGTTGAATGGTAGAAAGCCTGTGTGCAACCACAATGGTAGTTCTGCCTGTCATTAACCGAGCCATGGCGTCTTGGATCAAGCGTTCGGTTTCTGTGTCAATATTGGCAGTTGCTTCGTCCATAATCAGTATAGCCGGATCAAATGCCAAGGTACGTGCAAAACTCAAAAGCTGGCGTTGTCCAGCGGACAATGTAGATCCGCGTTCGGTTACGGCTGATGCATAACCATCCTCCAACTGGCGAATAAAATCGTCTGCATTGACAAATTTTGCGGCTTTTTCGATTTCTGCATCAGAAATATTATTATTTTTGAGACGAATGTTGCTGCGAATATCGCCAGTAAACAAGAATACATCCTGCTGGACCTGCCCAATCGCATGTCGTAGGCTGTTGGTATCCAGTTCCCGAATGTCGATGCCATCAATGGTGATTTTTCCTTTTTGAATGTCATAATACCTGCCGATTAAGTTCAGAATGGAACTTTTACCTGCGCCGGTAGCGCCGACAAATGCGACAGTTTGTCCCGGTTCAATTACAAAACTAACGTCCCGTAAAACCCATTCTTCCCCATCGTATGAAAACCAAACATGATCGAATTCAATCTTGCCCTTTGGTCGGATTAACTGTTTGGGCTCTGTTGGCTGTGGAAGGCTTGATTTTTCATCCAGCAGGTGAAAAATCTTTTCGCCGGCAGCCATTGCGGCCTGGAGTGTTCCGAACTGGTCGGATAGAGATTGAATAGGCTCATAGAAAGATTTGATGTAACTGGTAAAGATATACAATGTACCAATGGATATGGTGCCGTTCATAACCTGATGCCCGCCAAAGCCCAATACAGTGGCCAAAGAAACAATGCTGATCCAGTAGATCAGAGGACGAAACGTTCCATATACGACGATTTCACGAAAATTAGAGCGGAATAAATCGCCCGAACGCTGGGAAAACTCGTGCTGTTTTTCTGCTTCTCGGTGGAATACCTGGATTAGTTTCATAGCGGAAAGATTTTCAGACAAGTATGTGTTCAGCGCAGAAACTTTTGTCCGTGTAATCCTGTGTGTAGAGCGGTAGACTTTCGTGAAAATACTGGTGAGAAAACATACTAACGGCAGCAAAACGAAGGACAGCAAAGCCAGTTTCCAATGCAGAAACAGCATGACGCCGGCAAAGCCGGCAATCATAATAATATTTTTTAC
>CABRZL010000257.1 GCA_902475435.1 uncultured Eubacteriales bacterium
GCGTCTTCCGTAGGCGATCTTTCCCATATAAACTGGATTGTCCAGAACATCCTTCACAAAGTTGGAAGAGAACCCGGGGATAGTACCATTCTGGCGAATTTTCTTTTTATATCCGTGGTCATTCAAATACTTTGCCACACCTATGATCCCGTCGTTGGTATGGATATATCTGTCGTAAATAATCCTTATGACTTCCACCTCATCTTCGGCAATTTCCAGTTTACCATCCACTAATTTGTAGCCATAAGGGGCAAATCCGCCATTCCACTTCCCCTCGCGGGCTTTCTGCTCACGGCCCGCCATTGTCTGTGTCCGAATGTTTTCACGTTCAATTTCCGCCACAGCAGAGAGGACAGAGATCATCAGCTTGCCGGAATCTTTGGAGGAATCAATACCATCCTCCACACAAATCAAGTTGACGCCAAAATCCTGCATCAGCTGCAAGGAGTTGAGTACATCCGCCGCATTTCTGCCAAAGCGGGACAGCTTGAAGACCAGCACATACGAAACATCGTCCTTGCCCGCTTGGATATCACTCAGCATTCGCTGGAATTCCAGCCGTCCCTGAATGTTCTTGCCGGAGAAGCCCTCGTCGGAATACTCACCAACAATGGTCATATCTTCATACTCGGCGTACTTCCGCAGCTTGTCCTTCTGGGCATCCAGACTGTACCCATCCACCTGCATGGAAGTGGAAACTCTCGTGTAGATGTAGCACTTAGTCCGTCTTTTCATGACTGGAACTCCTTCCTCCGGCGTGTTTTTGCTCTGCCGGTGATTTTACCAATCCCTCATTGCGGATATAGTACTCCAATAGGTGCAGAACATATTCCGGCGCATGACGGTGATCCAGTTCCCATTCCGTCACCGTCCGATAGGGGATATTAAAAAATTTGCAAAATTCCTTGCGGTTCATGCCGGTCATTTCCCGCAGTTCTTTTATTTTGGTTTTGCAGTCCATCGTATTATCCTCGCACCGATGCAACTAGATTATCTTCGCATAGGTTTTTCCAAGCGGAATATCAAAGCCGAGTGACTGGTACATTTGCTCGTCACAGGGGGCACAGCAGACGGTCAAACTTGCAAGTTCCTGTTCGCAGCTCCAGTTCTGAGCGGCTTGGGCAAGCATCCGTGCGATGCCTTTTTTGCGGAACAGCGGATCCACATAAAAGTCCTCAAATACGCCTGTGTCTGTACAGGCGAAGGTGGAGAAGTACTTAACAACACTGCACATTCCAACCACCCGCTCTCCACACGTGGCAAGGAAAAATGTGATTTTTTCATCTCGGATAGCTTGGAAGAGTTGCGCTTGCTTTTCTTGGGTCAACTCCTGTTCGCCAATCTCCTGAAGATATCTGTTCTCCAGCCGCAATAATTCCTGCCAGTTCTCTTTTATATTTGCTTTGCAGACAAAGATTTTGTTTTCCATTCTTTTTCCTCCTGATTATTATTCGATAGGTTAAAAAGCATGGACCATCTAAATGCACTTTATCTCCATGCCTGTCATTTTCCACAGTTCTTTTATTTTGGTTTTGCGGTCTATCTCACTATTCCTATCAACAAAAAAGACACGTTGCGTAATTATTGTAGCATCGACTCAGTAATTACGCAACGTGTAATTATAAAATTTAGGCAGCATCAGAAAAAGAACTGCTTTGTTTGGTATCTGGCTGCTCAGAGAAGGAAATAGGAGCAGGTGTCT
>CABRZL010000258.1 GCA_902475435.1 uncultured Eubacteriales bacterium
CAAGTCCTTTATGGCCTGAAGCCAATTCTAGGCAGCGTGCCAGTCCGGTTTTAGCCTTCGGCTGACTCTTATTTTGCTGTGCCATTTCTCTCCCTCCTTTTGGTTATAATAATCTCTCGGAATCTCTAAGTCAGTAAATACAAGGCCTTCAGATTCCTTTTTTATTAAAATCACCCACTTTTTTTGCCAAAAAAACTTGACAACTTCATCGAAAAATGCGGGCTCCGCGCCTATTGATCAATAAGAACCGTCGCTTGCGGCGGCAGATATTTTTCGATTGGAGGCGATTTTTTATGTTACCTGTTAACTGTGGCAGTCATGCCGACTACCAACATTTTGTTGTTACTAATTTTCGTAAATATTATCCTGATCCTGACGCTCTTGCCCGCTCTACATGGGATATTATCGAGCGTTTCTGGAATCTCGATTTATCTTTTACCGATACTTTTATGGCTGATAAATATTCTAAATTCGGTCCAACACCAAGAACTCCTTCCTGTATGCAGCGTTCTTACCTGCTTTCCATTGACTTTAAAGTTACTTCGCTGACAGAATGGGCTGCCCAGCTTAAAATGAATCCTCTTTATGCCATTCTCAGCGGATTTGAACCCGGTAATACTCCCGGTGTTGGTACTTTTTATGATTTTATAAACCGCTTATGGAACTCTGATTATACCCAATTTTTTCTAAAAGAAGCTCTACTCCTCTGATTTGAAAATCATCGGTAATGCAGCCGTTTTCAAGGCGTATTGCCCGCTCGCAGCAGGCAAGCGCACACTCCGCGTCATGGGTAATGACGATAATGGTGCGCCCCATCTTCGCCAGTTTGCGGATCATCTTGCTGACATTTCGCATATTTGTACCATCCAGCCCACTTGTAGGTTCGTCAAGTATGATAATTGGCGCTTCGTGCATTAGGGCTACGCCAAGAGCCAGTCGCTGCTTTTGCCCTCCTGACAGCGTAGAGGGATGCTGTTTGATGAACGGCATCAGTTCCAAGGCTTCCAAGATTTCTTCCGCTGCTTGTTTCCGCTCCGGGCTGACCTCAGCGCCTGTAGTTAGTTCGTCCAGCAAATCCTCACCGAATAGCTGGCTGTCTAAATCCTGGGGAATATACCAGACCTTTCCCAAGCGTCCTTTGGGTCTGCAATGCTTTCCGAATAAAACGACTTCGCCGGATTTTTCTTTCAAAAGCCCTGCCAAGATTCGCCCGATAGTGCTTTTGCCCGTTCCGTTGGGACCAATCAGGGCAATCACTTCTCCCTGATGACATTGAAAGTTAATATCCTTAGCTACAATCGTTTCACCAAAAGAGTGGTTTAGTTTTTTCACTTCCAGGACAACTTCTCTGGTTGCCGCAGACTGGATTTCTGTCCGTTCAATCTGATGCAAATCAGGAATACGAAGCCCCAACATCTTTATTTCCTGATTAGTCAGGGCTTTCATCTGCTGTGCGGTAAATTCCCGCACAATTTTTCCTTTCTGCACACACAGGAAACGGTCTGCCAGATCCATCAGATAATAAAGTCGGTGTTCCGCTATGATAATGGTTTTTCCCTGCTGTTTCAAATCGCGGATAATATCTGCAAAGCGATAAGTAGATGCAATATCCAGATTAGCAGACGGTTCATCCATGACATAGATTTCCGGGTCAATCGCCTCTGCCGATGCAATCGCAACCTTCTG
>CABRZL010000259.1 GCA_902475435.1 uncultured Eubacteriales bacterium
CCATAGAATGAATAATGCTTTTGGGCTGAACCACAACCTGAATATGATCCAGATCAACCCCAAAAAGCCACCGTGCTTCCATCACTTCCAATCCCTTATTTACTAACGTTGCTGAATCAATGGTAATCTTATGTCCCATAGACCAGTTTGGATGCTTCAGCGCATCTTCCACAGTTACCTGACGCAATTTCTCCGAACATTTCCCGCGGAACGGACCTCCGGATGCAGTAATCAAAAGTTTCTCCACTGTTCTCTGATTTTCTCCGTGAAGGCACTGGAAAATTGCACTATGTTCACTATCCACCGGAAGGATGGAAATCTGATGTTCTTTTGCCAATGGCATGATCAGATGACCGGCTGTCACAAGTGTTTCCTTGTTGGCAAGCGCAATATCCTTTCCCGCCTTTATCGCTGCGATCGTAGGCTGAATTCCAATCATTCCTACGATTGCCGTCACAAGAATCTCCACTTCCGGCAATACCGCAAGTTCCAGCAAACCTTCCATTCCGGCTACTACTCTGGTATTCGTATCCGCCACTCTTTTTTTCAGTTCTGCCGCAGACTCTTCCTCCCAAACTGCTGCCAGTCTCGGAGAAAATTCCCGAATCTGTGCCTCCAGCATCTCGATATTGTGCCCGGCGCTGATTCCAAGTACCTCAATGTCCCCATTTGCCCGAACTACGTCAAGCGTCTGGGTACCGATAGATCCGGTAGATCCCAATATTGCTATTTTTTTCATCTTTATTATCTCCTGTTTTTACCATAACTATCCCATATCTTCCACATCAGAAGAATGTTGTATCCCACGCATGAAAGTCGATTGCTCCGCACTTCATGCTCCCGCAATCGCCGCCAGTATTTGTAATCCGTGCTATTGCCCTGCTTACTCATACTGGCTTGCCCGTCCAATGTCCATGACTCGCCGCATGCAAGTACGCGCTCCTCATGGCCGCTGTTCGGTACTTTCATACTAAATCAGAAAGACAGAAAGATAGTAGATAATCGGTGCGGTAAAAATCACACTGTCAAACCGATCCAGAATCCCTCCATGTCCAGGGATCAGTGTACCGTAGTCTTTGATTTCCATATTTCTCTTGATTGCAGAAGCTGCAAGATCTCCCACCATCGAAATCAATGCACCCACAGCACAGATTACTGCATACTCATAGGATGGTCCGTCTGTGGCAAGTTGAAACAAAAAGCCAAGCAAAGCAGCTCCGGCAACGCCGCCCACAGCACCTTCCACGGTTTTCCGATCAGCATTCCCACACAGTATGCACAGGTATCCGCCCCCCAGGAACACAGAAAAATCAGCCATACGTGGAACTTACCGCCCTCCAGCATCCTCGTCTGGTAGATATAGGAAAGCATTACACCCACATAGACAACAGCGAAAAATGACGCCATAATCTGATTTGCCTGATACTTTGGATACGTAAACACATAGACAAACATGATCATAACCAGAGCCAAAATCAGCATCATCGTTGCAAATCCGCCGTTCGGCTCCAATATACTGCCGCCTTTATCCAACTGTGGAATTACCAGTCCCAGATAGTACAAAAAGATTCCTGCATAACCAACTATGCAAAGCCCGTTCATCCGGTCTTCCTGAACCTTCATTGCCTTATACAGTTCAGATGCACCGATCACA
>CABRZL010000260.1 GCA_902475435.1 uncultured Eubacteriales bacterium
AATGTCTGTCGCCGCCCGGTAAACATGGTTCCGAATTTCCTCATGGGAATAACCGTAGTTTTCACAGCCGAAAGCAACCTCACCGGCAACCTCATTGGCGAAAAACTGGCTCCTAGGGTCTTGAAATACATTCCCTACGATTTTGCCGCGCTCCCAAGACGGAATTTCTTTCAGCGGCTTCCCGTCCACGAAAACCTCCCCGCTTAATTCCCCCTCGTAAAAGTAGGGGATCAGCCCGTTAATCACTCTTGTCAAAGAGCTTTTCCCACTTCCTGATGGACCGGTCATAATAATGACCTCTCCTGCGGCAATGTCTAACGATATATGTTCCAGTTGATTTCCGTTCCCGCCATAGGAAAAGGTCAGGTCACGGATCATAATTTCTTTTCCCATTCCATTCCTCCTATAAAAGACAGCAGCACACGGCAGCTCCCACGCTGACAACAATCAAAAAGTAATCCAGCGCAGCAATCCGGCTGACATAGTAACTTTCTTTCTTGTAGGGGCTTTCAATCCCCCTGACTATGGCAGAAGCGGCTAACTCGTCCGCGATCTTTAAGGAGCGGAACACCATCGGAACAATGGCGTATTCCAATGTGTCCATTGGATGCCTCAAAACATTGCCAACAGATTTTAAGAAGCCACGGATTTTCATGGCTTCCCTGACTTCTCCAAATTCATGCAGCACAGTCGGAGCAAAGCGGAGCATGACGATCAAAACAAGCATGATACGGGTGGGGATCGGCATTTTCCTCAAGCTGGCTGTCAGCTTCCCGGACGGGATTTTCGCCAGAAGATAGGCTGGCATAGCGGGCAGTAACAGCTTGTAAATCATACTGAGTAACAACGGAGAGGGGATGCTAAGCTGATACTTTGTCTCAACCATCAGCCACACAATCGCCACCAAATAGACCGCAAAGCACCCCAACGCCTGTTTATACAAGCCAAACCAGCACAGAATTAAAAAAATGCAAAAGGTAAAAATCCCATGTCCCCAAAAGCTTGTCGTCAAGAAAGTCACAAGGCAGGCGCACAGCGTCAGGAGAAGAACTGTGCGCCCGTCAATCCGGTCAATCCGCCTTTGCTTTTTTTCTCCAGCCATCATCCTACAATTCCAGCTTTTTGAAAATGCTTTCTGAGCAAGCGCTGACCAAACAATGTACCGAGGATGGCAAGAACCGCAGTAATAGCAATACCTAGCAGCATCAGTGCTGGAGAAGTTACCATAGAAAACTGCATATTCAAAGTATTTGCATCAAAGCCACTACTTGCTGCCATTTCCTGATAGCTATCCCATGCCCACCATAACGGTACTGCACAACCTACAAAATTGCCGATAGCATTAACCGTCCAACCAATCCGATTACGAGCAGCATTACGGTATGTATTTTTACCAAGCATAGTTAGCTCAGCGATAAGCGCTACCACCAAAAAATATGGAATCAGGAACATATAGCCCATGACTCCTTGAATTATCCCATAGACTGCGGCCCATGCAAACAGTAAGCCATGTTTATTGACACGGTTTGCCGCGACCAAATAAAAGATTGCTCCGATAAAAGCATCAATACCAGCAGAACCGTAAAGGTACACTACCGGAAAAGGCAATGTGACAGAGCCGATAACCATTGCGATAAGATAAGTAATTACCA
>CABRZL010000261.1 GCA_902475435.1 uncultured Eubacteriales bacterium
TGACTAAAATGATGACAGCGAGCACAGCTGCTACAAGTTGCGAAAAAGAAGTTGCAAGTGCTGCGCCTGCGACGCCCCAATTTAAAAATTTTACTGCAATATAATCCAAAATTACATTTAATATAGAAGATAGTAGCAACAAATATAACGGCAGTTTTGAATCACCCAGTCCTGTGAAAACGCCACTAGCAGCGTTATAAATTAACATGGGAAGGACACCAGCGGCATAAATAGCAAGATATATTTTTGCACTATCAAAAATATCACTAGAAGCATTGAGTAGATGCATAAGAAATCCGCTGCATACAATACCCGCAAAGGAGAGTACAATTCCAAGTATTGAGAAAGAAATCAATGCGGTGAATACAGCTCGATGCAAAAGTTCTCGCTTTCCTGCACCAAAAAGTTGAGAGATAACCACGGAGCAGCCCATGGAAACACCTGTAGCGATGGCCACAAAAAATAATGTAACCGGATAGGCAGCACCGACAGCCGCAAGACCTGATGCGCCAGTAAATCGCCCAACAATCATGCTGTCTGCAATATTATAAAACTGTTGCAGCATGGTGCTGAGTAATAATGGCAAAGAAAATACTAAAATGACCCGTGTTACACGCCCGGTAGTGAGGTCAGTTGTCATGTAAAATCCTCCTTGTGCATTCTCTATCTATAATGTTATCAAAGTTTTGAAACATTGGAAACACGGAATAGTGATGCGGTTACAACTAAATAGATGTGGCAGGTTTAGGAAAACTCAGTAAAATCAATAATTTTGAACTTTTTTTATATAACATGACCAGAAGCGGTTACAAAATTTTCACGAATTACCTGTTGACATTGGAACCATTCTATGGTGTAAATTATAACTGTTTGATGAGACAATTTTGCTCTTGGATGGGGGATAATGTATGAACGAAAATTCTCACATGAGAGATGAGCACAATCATCTCGAAATTTCTCCGCTCAAAAAAGAGGGAGAGTCTCTGATAGGGGCGCTGGAAAAAGGACATATGGTTGCAGTACTCTCCAAGGGAGAGATTCTTTATGCTTTTTTGGAGGAGCAATATCTATGTTACATCCATCCGATTGGATCAGAGGAAGGACGCTGCAAGCGCTTTCCAAAGACCGAGCAGAGCCGGGCGGTTATCAAAAATCTTGCAGAACTGGCAGATCAGTTGTTTGAAGTGAAATACGAATCCTATATGCACCACTTGGGCGTTATGGCCACAGCGGAACAGGGGATTGTTGAGTTTCTCAATGCGATCGGGCAAATGCCAGTAGATGATTTTGATTTTGTAACCGGCGAAATCAAAAAACAGTAAATCATGCCGTTTTCGGCACAAAGGGAGGAATATGAATGAATCTGACGATTCGGGTTCCTGATGGAATCAAAACCTTGACCGATCAACAGATTGCTGAGAAGGCTAAGGAATATGTACTGAACTGTCCCAGTGAAGTAACCTGTGCATTTAGGATCTGGTATGAAGATTTTGAAGGCTATGGAATGCCCAACAAACATGTTATTACGGCCATAGAGAAGGGGATCGAAGCGAGTGGCCGTTGGAACAATGTGGGACTTCGCCGTTTTGAAAAGTACGGTATGGTCAATGCGTATATCAATACCGATTATGCA
>CABRZL010000262.1 GCA_902475435.1 uncultured Eubacteriales bacterium
AACTCTCGCAATTCTAAAAACATTCGGTATCGTATATATATAAGAAAGGTTGGATATTATTATGTGGCTGGCTGATAACTGGAAGGACTACGAAGTCCTTGATACCTCTAACGGAGAGAAACTTGAGCGCTGGGGAAATTATCTTCTGGTACGTCCGGACCCTCAGGTTGTATGGAACACACCTCACACCAATCCGGGTTGGAAGAAAAAAAACGGACATTATCATAGAAGCAGCAAGGGAGGCGGTGAATGGGAGTTTTTCTCTCTGCCGCAGCAGTGGAGCATTCATTATGGAAAGCTTACCTTCCAGTTAAAGCCATTCTCTTTTAAGCACACAGGCTTATTCCCTGAACAGGCTGCAAACTGGGATTGGTTTTCTAACCTGATTCAAAATGCAAACCGTCCTATTAAAGTACTTAATTTATTTGCCTACACCGGCGGTGCAACACTTGCTGCAGCAGCTGCTGGCGCTTCTGTTACTCATGTAGATGCTTCAAAGGGCATGGTTGCCTGGGCAAAAGAAAATGCAGCATCTAGTGGACTGTCTGATGCACCGATTCGCTGGATTGTTGATGATTGTCAGAAATTTGTTGAACGAGAAATCCGACGCGGCAATCACTATGATGCAATCATCATGGATCCGCCATCTTATGGACGCGGACCTAAGGGTGAAATCTGGAAAATTGAGGATGCTATTCATCCACTCGTATCACTGTGTTCACAGCTACTTTCTGACAAACCGCTATTTTTCCTTATTAACAGCTATACAACCGGTTTTGCTGCTTCTGTCTTAACATATCTTCTTGGACTTGAGGTTGTAAGCAAATTTGGCGGTCATGTTGTTTCTGATGAAATTGGTCTTCCTGTAACACAGTCTGGTCTTGTTCTTCCATGCGGTTCATCTGGTCGCTGGACAAGTATGTGATACCAGGGTTAAAAGCTCAAAAAGCCGTTCGTGCTTGCACTAAAGGCTTTGAGCTTGGAACCCGCAAAAACATGAGGATGCAGCGATTTTCGAAGAAAATCAGCGAATCCGAATGTTTTTAGAATTGCGAGAGTTGCATCGCAACGGAGCAATTCGTAGGTATCACATTATATAGTATAGAAGAAACACCTCCAAAAAAACTGGTCTCCCTTGGGAGGCCAGTTTTTTGTCTACTTATAAATTATTGTGGTACGCTCTGGAACAATGTCTGTCCCTCACCAAGTGGAAGATATCCAGCGTTTCCTGATGCATCCTCTACGTAAAGATAAAATGCACCTGGTTCATTTGCCGCCTGGATCAGCTTTCTTGGGAATACCTGTGTTCCCGTGCCAAGTGTTGCCGCTGGCGCAGCATCTGCTGCTGCCGAACTTAACAAATTCGTATCTGCTGCCAGAATATAATTAAACTGTTCCTGTGATGTCAGATCAACAAGCTCATATTCGTAGTTTCCAGTTGTCTCACTTAATGCATCCTCTGCAATCACACCATCCTTTAATTCATATGGAATCTTGCAGACATAACGGCCAAGACTGTCAATAGAAATTGGGCTTGTCACTGCTAACGTAAATCCACCATTTTCATCAAATGTTCCATTTGCGGAAGAAGGTGTAAGTACATGGGACGTATTATACAGGCGCGCTGC
>CABRZL010000263.1 GCA_902475435.1 uncultured Eubacteriales bacterium
TACATCGGAACAGAGCAGCAGTGTACCAATATTACGCATCCCATCACATATTGCATTTTTGAATTCCAATGCATTCAGGGAGAATGTGTCTTGTTTGTCGAATGTCCATCCAATATAAGGCAGTATGAAATCCAGCACAAATGCTGTCTGGGAGTTTGTCAGCTGGATAGTTCTTGTTTCGCTCGCCCGCTGCCTGACATTGTAGAATTCAGAATTGCGGTGGAAAAAGCTGTGCAGGATCTCCCCGGCAGTCTCTGGCAGATAGCCGTCTTTTTGCGGCGTGGATGTGAACATGCAAAGATACAATGGGATACGCAGGCAGTCAACGAGAGAGTCGTTTGCCATTGCCGCACCAATGACAGGCTCCGGGAGTTTGCAATTTTCCATGTAGGAGATGATGTCATCGTTCAGCAGCCCTATCAGTTGGATGTTTGCGAATTCTGATGCGTAGTAGGCTGACTGTGTTTCCCGGCTTGTTGTGATAATACGGACATTCGGGTAGCCATGCAATACTGTGATTTCGTTGCTCAGGCAAGTGCGCACATTGCCTGTGGCCCTTACCTCATTGAAGCCGTCCAGCAGGAGCAGGTATTGGGGAACACTATTGTCAGGGGATTTTTGCAGTTCTTTTTCAATCATATCCAGCGTTTCATCTGAGACAGTGTCTAGTGAGGTATGGTTCTCTAGTATCTGTCCGATGTAACGGGTGATGAAGTTTGTTTTTTTCAGGGAGCTGCTGTGCCAGTCCCCGATGTGGTCGGGGCATCGGTTCAGTTCTATAAAGAATGGCGTCATGTTCCCGGCATGAAATTTTTTCGGCGTCCCGTCAGGGTTTACGAATTCTTTGGTAAGCAGCAGTTGTAGGAACGTGGTTTTGCCGATTCCACCGTCACCAACGATAGCTATATGGTCTGCAATTTTTGTGCACAGGTTTGCCAGTGGTTCAATATTGCCATCTTCGGTTTTTCCCCGTGATGGAAACACAGTGTCTGCAACATATCCCTGTGGGAGGAGCTGCCGGATGATGCTCAAGGAGTGAAAGCGCCCGCCAGGATTATGGGAGGCGAGATAATCCCGTTGTGAAGCAAGCCATAAATCCATGTTCAGTCTTAGCTGTAATGGCGGAAATGATATTTCCTTTTTCGTTCGGTTAAGTTTTACAGCCAGGAGGAGTGCAGATGCGATTGCCTCATAGGGATCGGAATCTGCATGGTAATGCATAAAATATTCTTTTTCCCTGTAGTCAATGGAATTATCTCCCCGGATTGTATCGGTAAGGTGCAAAGCGGCAGATTCCAGGTTGAAAATATGGCTGTCTATGTAAGCTGTTTTTAATCCGTCTAATATTTTGCTGACTGTTACTTTTTCGTCATCAAGGCAGAGCTGTACGAATTCTTTTGGCAGAGGGCGTTTGCCGTTTATCCAACGGTTGATGGAAGTGGAATCTGGCAGAGGAAAACGCAGGTTGTTAGTAGTTGAAATAATGGGGGTGAAGGCATGGCGGAAAAAATCTTCCGAGCCAAATGTGCCAGTGAAATGGCTGTTTACAATTTCCATGAGTAATGGTAAAGAAAACGGTGTGTACATAAGAAAATCACTGCCTTTCTATTGTGTCTATGCATTTCTG
>CABRZL010000264.1 GCA_902475435.1 uncultured Eubacteriales bacterium
CGTGGCTGAACGTCACATTGTCCGTCAGTTGTCCATTTTCCAATGCTACAAGCGCCGTCAATACTTTCGTAATACTTGCCGGATATTCATGAGCATCTATATTCTTGGCATACAGGATTGCTCCCGTTCCGACTTCCATAACAATTCCGGCTTCTCCATAAGTCCCAGGTCCCTGCGGCCAGTCCTTATATCCATTCGATTCCACCGGCATATCATAGACCTGCTGCAATTCCTGAGCCTTTTGTTCTTCCGGTGTCAGTGCCTGCGCATCTGTACTCTGTGCATCTATGGTCTGTGCATTCTCCGTAGCCGTTACCCCTGTCGCATATACACTCACCGCAGTATTAGCTGTAAACGTCACTGCCATAAGTGCCGTAAGCATCGCCGCGATGACTCGTTTGCCTGATATCATTGGCATTTCCTCCAGGTATTCTTCTTACTTAGTCTTTTTATTTTATCACATTTTTCTGCTGGATTCTATAATTATCTCCATAAAACGACAAGATAATGACACGTATTTGCATTTTCCACAAGGATTGCTTATAATGAAAATATTTCATAACCTTGCACTGATAATAGGTAACGTTACATAAGGCACTTAAATCAAGAATAGGAGCATTTTTATGCATGTAGGAAAAAAATCACAAAAAAGAGAAAAATCTGTAATGTCAGTTTCTTTATATGGTAACGTAGTCTTTGTTGTAATCGAGCTGGTCATGGCAATTGCAACCGGCTCTCAGGCAGTCCTCCTGGACGCAGTCTACGATGGAGTGGAGTTTTTTATGCTGCTTCCGTCCGTGTTCCTGATTCCACTTTTATACCGCCCGTCAAATGAACAGCATCCATTTGGATATATGCAGCTGGAAACACTATTTGTTGTAGTAAAAGGCATCACCATGGCAGCCGTTACATTTGGACTGATTTTCAATAATATCCATCTGATGCTGCACGGAGGACACATTGTATCCTTTCATACAATTGCCGGATTTGAAATGTTCGCCTGTATTTTAAGCGTGATTGTCACAATTTATCTGCGAATTAAGAATAAAAACCTTCATTCTCCACTCATTACAATGGAGCTGCAAGGCTGGCAGATCGACTCCGTCATATCCCTCGGCATGGCATTCGCATTTTTACTGCCACTTATGATACCATTCGCATGGTTCGACCGCGTAACACGATATCTGGATCAAATCATTACGATCCTTCTGTCTGTTATTATGATCCAGACACCAGTCCGCACAGTCATCACCGGAATCCGCGATCTCATGCTGATTCCACCAGAGGAAGAAACAATCGAAGACATCAAAAAGACCGTAGAACCAATCATCGGTATCTACGGCCACAAAAATCTATACTACGATATTGTAAGAACCGGAAGAAAACTCTGGATCAGCGTCTACATCACATTCGACAAAGATATCGTATCGCTGTCAAAATTCAAACACCTGCAAGATAAGTGCATCAAAGCACTGGCACAGAAATATCCAGATTTCTACTTCGAATTACTGCCAGATATCGAATTCACCGGAATTGAAGAAGAATAAAACACAATTCAAAAAGGGACAGGTTAAAGTGCAGTTGGGGACGGGGTTTTTTTGAAAAAACCCCGTCCCCAACTG
>CABRZL010000265.1 GCA_902475435.1 uncultured Eubacteriales bacterium
CTTCGGGGGTACGTCCATCCGTTTTGCAACTTCTTCAGCTGTCATTCCGGCATCCCAAAAACGCCTGCAGACCATTTCCATATTCTCTCCCACCTCAATGATATGCCCGTCGGGATCGTAAAATCGAACCACACGCTGTCCCCAAGGGTGCTCTATGACCGGATGGACATAGCAGATAGAATCCATTTTATTTAATCTTCCGATAAAATCGTCAAACGCATCCTCTTCAAAGTAGAGTTCCGCGTCCATTCCGCAAAAAGAAACATGCGCTCTCTCTGCTCGAATCAATTTTAGCCAGCTTTCTTTCGTCTGTAAGCATACGCCTCCTGTCAGTGTCACATTTGCACCAAAATCCATAATCACACGAAGTCCAAGCACTCCCCTGTAAAACAACTTGGATGCCTCCATATCTGTCACAACCAGCAAAGGATTTTTAAACTTCACGTTTCTGTTCCTCCTTCAACCCAATATAGAGATGAATTTCCGCACATTCCGAATTGTCATTCTGGTATTCTTCAAAGTCGCTGACAAACGCCCTCGGAAGATCCATTTCCCAGATTTCCTGCCAGGCTTTCGCTACCATTTGAACAGATGTACGCATATCTCCGACAAGCACAAATTTTGCATAACGTCCCGCTGAAATTCTTCGAACCTCATACTTGGGTTTCTCTGGTTTCTGTTTCACCGCACAGCAAACCATAGCTGTATAATCATCATCTGCTTTCCCAGAATAGTCGGTATAAAGACCAATAGCCTTTCCGTCGGCCTGATCCGATATGCTCTCATAGATTCCGCCCTGATAAAACAGGCTCCACAGTTCGCCGATTACTGATTCCATATCCGGCGCATGATTGTTGGTGCGGGCGGATATCCCCATCACTAATTTCTCCTCTAAGGTTACAATTTCATAGTTCATGTTAGACGCTCCTTTGATTTAATCGCTTTATTCTAACATCCCAAACAGGACAGCTGTCTGTCATGAATCAGAATATTGTTGTTGAAGTTTTTTACCAAACGCGGACAGTCTTTCCCGAAGGTACACCGGTTCCAGCAGTTCTGCTCCACCCTGGAAGGACAAAATCCAGCCCAAAATACTCTCTTCATCCGCAAAACCAAAAGAAAAAAGCTGCCCGCCGTCCTCCTGCTCTATAAAGCAGTCAGGCCCATACTCCTCCACCAGCCGCCAACGGTATTCCGGATTGACCATGGCTTTCATCAAATAGGTATGAGGAAACACTTTTTCATTGGACAAGTCCGGTAATGGAGCCGCTCGCTTTTCAAAAGGCTCCATCAATTGAATCTCTGTCATACGGTTTAGCTTAAACAGCCGATAGTCTTTACGATCCTGGCAATATCCCCACACATACCAGCTTGCCCAGCGAAAAATCAGGTAATACGGTTCAATATTCCGGAAAGATTCTCCTTTTGGTGCAAAATAGCGGAATGTAACACAACATCCGTACTCAATGGCCCTGTGGATCAACTCTATTTTTGGCGATAACGCAGATTTACTCCAGGAAGAGAGGTCAATCAAAATATGCTGTCCACCGGGCATTAAATCAGATGCTCCCGCTGAGAGCTTTTCCATCAGCTGTGTATACCGGTTTGTACCGCTGAC
>CABRZL010000266.1 GCA_902475435.1 uncultured Eubacteriales bacterium
CACCCTGTGGAGACGATTGATTGCCGGTATATTTCGTATAATTGGCTTTACAGGATAAAAGCTTCAGTTTATTGTTGATCTACTGCCTACTAGATCACTATAAACCGGTGTAGCAAGGCCAAACCCTCCGGAAATGGTTAAAATCTGTCCGGTGGTATAGGCGGCTTCATCGCTGGCAAAGTAAACGACAGCCGCAGCAATTTCCTGTGGACTCCCCATCCTTTTCAATGGAATATGCCGAAGGAAGAGATTTCTGAACTCATCTGTCAGTTTTTTCTCCACTGCGTCCGTTGCGGTCATACCAGGGAGAATCGCATTGCAGCGGATATGGTGGCTGGCTTCTTGCACGGCAATCAATTTTGTCAGGTAGTTAATTGCAGCTTTACTTGTGCCGTAAGCAATCTGTGAAACGTTGGGTACCAGGCTGCCGACGGAGGAGATGTTGATAATACTTCCACCACCCTGAGTAGCCATCTGCTTTGCAGCTGCCTGGCTGGAGATAAACACGCTTCTCAAGTTAAGATTAACCGTATTCAGGAAAATACTAGGATCTGTGTGTGTAAGATCCAAATCTTTGCTGGGATCGGAGATTCCAAAATTATTTACAAGCACATCGAGACGGCCTGCGTCTTTTACAACCTCATTAACCATGGTAACGAATGTTTCGGGTTTTGTGGCATCATTGTAAACATATTTTACCCGCCAACCTTCAGCATTTAATCGATCCGCCTCTGTATTGGCGCGCTTTTGATCTCTTGCTGCCATATATACTATGGAACCTTCTTTGGCACAAGCCTTTACGGTTGCTAAGCCAATCCCTCTGGTGGATGCAGTAATCAGTACAATCTTATCTTTTAATCTCATAAATAAAACTCCTTACATCTTATATATTTTCGGAAGCATAAATGCGATGATAATGCCCATTACAACACAGACAGTTTCTGCTATGGCCAGACTTTCGATGGAAGTAAGTGCAGCAGAGGCTGCATCTGCTCCAGCTGCAATAAGGCGAGTAATCTGATTTGTGAACATGGGAACAAAAACCGACACGCCGAACGGTGATGCTAGATCTCGAAATAAGCTGTAGGTTCCTGTCCCGGTGCTGGCCTGCCCGGCCACAGAATCAGAGAAAACCACTTTCATAAAAATTGTGCTGTTTCCTCCTAGACCAAACCCAAGTATACCAAGAGAAAGTGCTAACAAAAGTCCGGAAGTATTGACAGAAAAAAGCAGCATCATCGCACAACCCATTCCTGTCAAGAACAATGAGCTAATCAATACTGTTTTAGGTTCCCAATGATCTGCTAATGGACCAAGGATAATTGCACCAAGGGACATACCGAAATACATAATGGAAATAGCATAGCCAGAAATGATGGAGTTCTGCGGCTGCGTATAATTCACAAAGACAATTAAATTAGTCATATTGGCCTGCATCAATCCTTGGGTAAGAAAAAGTGCTAAAACAGACAAAATAAAAGTCCTCTGCCGTATAAAGTTTCCTGGTAAAATGGGATGCTTTGCCTTTCTTTCAGCAAAAATGAGTCCAATCAAAGAGATGACAGCTGCACTAAGAATCATCAGAAAAGCGTTGGAATCCCATCCA
>CABRZL010000267.1 GCA_902475435.1 uncultured Eubacteriales bacterium
TTACCTTACATCAAAATGAGTGTTGACCGTTCCAAAAGAAAAGGCGATTTCTGGATCACCGGTTCGCAGGTCTTCCGTCTTATGAAAAATGTCAGCGAAAGTTTGGCCGGACGGGTCGGAATCATAAATCTGCTTGGATTGTCTGATGCGGAGATTTATCAGGAACCAAGTGAGCCATTTCAAACGGATGCAGAGCAACTAATGAATCGTCTGTCTGTTAGAAGCAAAAAAGATTTGAACGAGATCTATCGTAGAATATTCAAAGGCTCTATGCCCGAACTCTATGCAGATGAATATGTAGATTGGGAAACGTATTATCGTTCCTATGTGGACACCTATCTACAAAGAGATATTCGGGATTTGGCACAGGTTGCGGACGAAATGCAGTTTTATAATTTTATGACGATTGTGGCTGCTCAGACTTCAAAGCCCGTTGTCTATGAGGAACTTGCAAGTGCCGCAGGTATTTCAGCACCAACAGCGAAAAAATGGCTATCTATTTTGGTGTCGTCTCATATCATCGCGCTTGTGCAGCCTTACCACAACAATGCACTCAAACGGGTGGTGAAGATGCCTCTTATCCATTTCCTGGACACCGGCCTTGCTGCTTACCTCTTAAAATGGGGAAATCCCGAAGCATTGGAAAGAGGTGCTATGTCTGGAGCTTTCTTTGAAAGCTATGTTTTTTCGGAAATCTATAAGAGTTACCTGAACGCAGGAAAAGAACCTCCGATTTTCTATTACAGGGATAAAGACCAAAAGGAAATTGACCTGCTGATCTATCAAAACGGTATGCTTTCTCCGATAGAAATCAAAAAATCCGCATCACCGGGAAAAGCAGCGATTAAAAATTTTAATGTACTGAAACCCGTTACCAAAGAATCGGCTTTCGAGGGCCTAGAGTCCTTGAAGGTTGAAATCGGAACAGGAAGTGTAATCTGCATGGCTAGTGACCTTTTGCCTGTGGACGAAAGAAACTGGTATGTGCCGGTTTGGTTAATCTAATCTCGTGCAAGCACGGACTTTGGCTCGTTGCCTGCATAAATCAGGGTCGCCGCACCAATATTGGTACGACGGCCCGATTCAATTTTTATAGATATGTAATAATCTGTACATGATATTTCCTTCCCGCAACCAGACGAATCAGACATTCCAGTCCCATATTATTCATAACTATTCAGCAGCCACAGGGCAGAGACTGAGCAGCTGCCAATTTTGTATATAAATGCAAACATAACCGTTTTATGTTATTTTTTCCTTTTTTCTATGCTATACTAGATCAGCAAAATTAATATGAAAGGTCTTATATTTTTATGAATTCTTTAAAGCCAATGCTGTTAACCTGTCTGAAGTCCTATGACAAGTCACAGTTTATCAAAGATGTGACTGCAGGTATCATCGTCGCAATCATCGCACTCCCCTTATCTATTGCACTTGCGCTCGCTTCCGGAGTTGGCCCTGAAGCCGGTATCTTTACTGCCATTGTAGCCGGTTTTGTGATTTCAGCTCTTGGCGGAAGCTGCGTACAGATTGCCGGACCGACCGCTGCATTTGCAACCATCGTAGCCGGTATCGTAGCACGTGACGGAATGGATGGACTTATC